>NZ_DBFOSR010000117.1:0-45771 GCF_048427265.1 Paraeggerthella sp. | reverse complement strand
GTGTCGTACAGGCAGTACTCGCCCCGTCGCGCCACGATGCGCAGCTTGCGGGCGCTGACCATGTTGTTGATCTCGTCGGAGAACACGCCGGCAGCGTTCACCACCGCGCGCGCTGCCATCGTCAGCCCGCCAGCGGTGCTCACGCGGTACCGATACGGAGCAGCGCTTCGGCGCACCTGCCCGCGCCGCTCGGCAACGCGCTCCGCCGCTGCTTGCTCCTCAGCGGTCAAGCGATCGAGGCCCGTCACGCTCTGCTCGAACAGAAAGGCAGCGCCATGCAGAGCCGCCTGCTCGGCAGCGAACAGCGCCACCTCGTAGGGATCGCATATAGCGCCCGTTTCGGCAAGCAAGCCGCCGCGAACCTGCGACGAGACGGAGGGCTCGAGCGCGCGCACGGCAGCCGCATCGAGCTCGCGCACCCCTTCGATGCCGTTTCGGGCAGCCCGCTCAACCAGCTGACGCACCGCGGCCAGTTCCTCGTCGGAGAACGCGAGCACCATCGACCCGTTCCGACGATACGAAAATCCCAATTCATCGGCCCAGCGGGAGAACAGTTGCGAACCCCGTGCATTGAACCGCGCCTTGAGCGTACCGGGAGCAGGATCGTAGCCGGCATGCACGATCCCCGAATTCGCGCGCGTTGCACCGCACGCCACATCGTTTCCCGCTTCGAGAACCGTGACGCGAACCCGCCAGCGAACAAGTTCGCGCGCCACGCAAGCGCCCGCCACGCCCGCACCGATAATCGCAACGTCCGTTGTGAGAAAAGATTCAGTATCCATGTCGTTCAGCTTACTATTTATCCCCGTTGGGCGAAAGAGCGAACTTGGCTTGCGCGAATAACGGTATCGTAGGCGCAACGAATCGAAGAAAGGAACGAGATGCGCATAGCCGTGGCTAGCGAAGGCCTGAAGGTATCTCCCGTGTTCGGGAAGTGTGCCAGCTTCACCTGCTACAGAATCGAGCGCGGCGTCATCGTTGAATGTCAGAACATGCCGAACCCACTCTTTCCCCCGAACCGTCTTGCCTCCCTTCTGCACGAGCTTGACGTCCGGGTGCTCATAACCGGAACGATCGAGCGCGAAGCCGCGGAAGCGCTGCGCGCCGTCGACATCGAAGTGGTGCCCAACAGGGGCGGTACCGCGCGCCATGCGGCCGAAGTCTACCTGGCGCGCACCTTGATCGGCTCGGACGAAAGCGATGAAGAGGAACTTGACGTCGTAGAGGCGTAAACCGCGCAAGGCGACCGCAAGGGTCGACCCCGTTGCAGCTTCGCACCCCGTCTCAGGCATGCTGTTCGACACGGGAACGGAAAGACCCGCACGGTTTCCCTTTATCCTCGAAACGAACGAAAGGCCCCGCTCCGGGGCCTTTCGTTCGTGCAGGGCGCAAGCGCACCTCATCGGTTGCGGCGCTAGAACACAAGAAGCCCCCGAGCGATCGGGGGCTTCTCAGCATTAAGCCGTTTCGCCGACCGGTAGGTCGGCGAAACTAAAAGCTACAGGGCCTTCTTGGCAACCTCGACCACGGCGGCAAACGCCTCGGGATCGTTGATGGCCATATCGGAAAGCACCTTGCGGTCCAGCTGCACGCCAGCCTTCTTGAGGCCGTTCATCAGCACCGAGTAGCTCAGGCCGTTCAGGCGAGCGGCCGCGTTGATGCGGGTGATCCACAGACGACGGATCTCGCGCTTCTTGTTACGACGGTCGCGGTACATGTACTGCAGCGAATGCTGCACCTGTTCCTTCGCGGCACGATAAGAACGGGACTTTGCACCGTAATAGCCCTTGGCACGATTAAGGACGGTACGACGCTTCTTGTGGGCGCTGACTGCGCGCTTAACACGAGGCATGTTGTATCACTGCTCCTTTTAGACTAGCGAAGGCCGAGATTACGCGCGATAACCTTGTTATCGGCCTTGGCCACTTCGGTCTCATGACGGAAATTACGCTTACGCTTCTGGCTCTTCTTCGTCATGATGTGGCTCTTGAAAGCCTTGGAGCGCATGATCTTGCCGGAGCCGGTAACGCGGAAACGCTTCGCGGTGCCGCGATGGGTCTTCATCTTAGGCATTGCCTTCGTCCTTCCCTTCTTCTTTCTTCTCGTTCTCTTTCTTTTTCTTCGCCAACGTCGCTGCAGGCAACGGGGCGATGAGCATGTGCATGTTGCGGCCTTCCATCTTAGGCTGGGTCTCGATGACCGCTACGTCCTTCAGATCGTCGGCCAGCCGCTCCAGGATGGTGAGGCCCTGCTCCGGGTGCGCCATTTCGCGGCCGCGGAACATGATGGTGATCTTGACCTTGTTGCCGCCGTCGAGGAAGCGCAGAACGTGCTTCTTCTTCGTGGTGTAGTCGCCCACGTCGATCTTCGGGCGGAACTTCATTTCCTTGGTCTCGATCTTGCTCTGGTTCTTGCGAGCCTGCTTCGCCTTGATGGCCTGGTCGTACTTGAACTTGCCGTAATCCATGATGCGGCACACGGGCGGGTCGGCGTTCGGGGCGATCTCGACCAAGTCAAGGCCCTCGTTATCGGCGATTCGCTGGGCCTCAGATGTGACGTAAATACCCATCTGCGTCCCGTCGAACCCGATCAACCGGCACTCGCGCACGTTGATTTGTTCGTTGAGCCGAGGCTCCTGAGCAGCTATCGCGCTCACCTCCCTTTCTAGCGCGCTTTCGCGCGTCAATAAAAAACCCGCAGCTCCGAGAGCTTGCGGGTTTCGCTTTTCGATCAGGCTGTGAAGCCGAATATTCGAGCGACCCGTCAGCTGCCGAAGCGCCGAAACAGGTGGAGGGTTTCCCCTCGCTTGTGTAAACAGCCTGTATATAATAGCACAGCGCAAGCCAAATACAATATGCGACTTGCAACTTTTTTTGCGTATCCCCTTCTTCGTTCGGGACGACGCATTTCCCAGATCCTGGCCGACCGACAGAATAAAAGAAGCGCCCGAAAAACACCAGGAGATTCATAGAGGTTATGGACCCCTGGGGTAAAACCCCGTATGCGGCGCACGTCATGTTTGCTATACTCGCGGCATCGAATAAGCCTCCCGCCCTTTGGCGAGCACATCGTTCGACGGAAGGAACCCATGAGCCGCTTGACCCGAATCCTCATGCTCGCCGGAGCCTGGATCGCCTGCATCCTGGGTTGCGTCGGCGTGTTCATCCCCGTGCTTCCCACCACGCCCCTGCTTCTGCTGGCCACGTTCCTGTTCGCCAAGTCTTCTCCGCGCTGCCATGCGTGGATCGTTTCGACGAGGGTCTACAAATCCTATGTTGCGGCGTTCAAGGAAGCCGGCGGCATACCGGCCGCAACCAAGGTCCGCATCCTCACGGTATCGTTCGTCGTTATGGGCGCGAGCGCGCTTCTGGTTCAAAAGCCCCTCGTCTGGGGCATCCTGGGGTGCGTGGCGGCATTTCTGGTCTACCTCATGTTCGTGCGCATTCCCACCATATCGCTGGAAAGCGTGCAAACCGTCCGTCAGGCCGAAGAAGCCGAATAGCGAACCGCGCTCGGGCAGCGCGCTCCTTTTCGCGCCCCTCCCAAAAAAAGAAAAGCCCGGTCTTCGCTGCTGCGAGGACCGGGCTCGACGCTAGTTCTTATCTTCGTACAGCTCGATGACGGCGCCGTCCATCTCGACAAACGCAAGGCGAACCCCCGGACCCGCATCCATAGGCCCGCAGATAGCACGATCGGCCTGCTCGACGTAGCGGTCCAGATCGTCCACCGCGTAAGCAACGTGCCAGCGACGGTGCAGCTCTTCGGGGAAAGGCGTGCCCTCCTCGAACTTCAGGTACTCGATCTTCATGTCGTAATCGTCCACGTTGGACACCCAGAACTTCATGTCCTCGTTGTAGGTCATGTTCGGCTTTTTCTCCGTGATGGGAATGCCGATGTGCATATAGGTTGCAGTCATCCTGGTTTCCTCTCGTCTCGGGTCGTTCGCAGCGTCAGGCCGACGGAGCCATGGAGAACATGTCCATGGCGGCCTCGGCATCGGCTTGCATGGCCTTCGTTGCCGCATTGGCCAATGCATGGAAGTACTTGGGGTGCGATTCGGCGATGAGCGCCTCCACGGCACGCACGCCCGCATTGCTCATGTAGCTGAAATAGTTGATCTTGCGAATGCCGGCCGCAATGGCCGCGCGCGTGTCCTCGCGCGAAAGCCCGCTGCCGCCGTGCATGACGAGCGGGACGCCGCAGACGCGCTTGAGCTCGGCTATGCGATCGAGGTCAAGCTGCGGATCAGCCTGATAGAAGCCGTGCACGGTGCCTACGCTGGCAGCCAGCGCATCGATGCCCGTATCGGCCACGAAGCGAGCGGCCTGCGCAGGATCGGTGTACACGTTCTCGCGGTCGTCGTCGGCATCTTCAAGCCCTTCGTGGCCCGTGGTGAACCCGATCTCGGCCTCTACGTCGGCCCCGTACCGGCGCGCCAGTTCCACCGCCGCCCGCGTGAGCGCGACGTTTTCCTGGTACGGCAGCTGCGATCCATCGATCATGATGGCAGAAAATCCCAGATCGAGCGCACGTTTCACATAGTCGAGGTCTTCGCCGTGATCAAGCATGACGCACACGGGCACCCGCGCGGCCTTGGCGCGCGCAACCATAACGGGCCCGATCACGTCGATGGACGTCTCGTGCTCGTGCAGTTGAGCGTGCTGGATGATGACCGGCTCGTTGCGGGCCTCGGCAGCCGCGATGGCCGCCAGCAAAAGCTCGAGGTTCGGCGTGTCGAACGCCGCCGCCGCGCAACCGCGCTCCTCCGCCCAATCAAGGACGGCACTCATGGAAGTGAGCATACCGGCCCCTACTTCTTGAGGTACGGCGTGTTGCAGGGGGCGTTCCATAGACGCAGCAGCTCGTCGTCCATGCGGGCCATGAACATCTGGAAGCCGGCCTGCTCCTGAACGGTCAGCATCTCGCCGACGAAGTTCGCGACCACCTCGATATCCTGCTTCGCCAGCTCCTTGACCGCGGCGCGGTACACGATAAGCTGCTCCATGAGCGTCGTAGCGCCCGAGCCGTTGATGATCAGCATGACGCGCTCGCCCGGCTTGATGCCGATGTCGTTTACCAGCGCGTTCACCATGATGGCCGCGGTTTCGTCGGCGGACTTCATCGGCTGACGGCCGCCGCCTTCCTCGCCATGCTGACCCATGCCGATTTCCATCTCGTCGTCCTCGAGCTCGGCAAGCAGCGTTCCCGTCTGAGGATGGGTGGCACCGCGCACGGCCACCGCCAGCGTGGCCATGTTGTCGGCGAAGCGCTGCGCGACGGCGGCCACCTCTTCCAAGCTCATGCCCTCGGCGGCTGCGGCTCCTGCGATCTTGTACGTGGGGATGCATCCCACCAGGCCGCGGCGATCGTCGCCGTTTTCGCGCGGGGCGTTGGCGATGTCTTCCTGCGTGACCACCTTCACCACGTTCAAGCCCTGCTTCTTGCACTGCTTCATGGTCATGTTGCCCGTCAGCATGTCGCCCGCATGGTTGAGCACGATGTAGAGCACGCCCTTGCCCTTGTCGGCCAGCTTGATGGCGTCGACGCACGCCTGCGGGCCGGGCGCGGCGAAGATGTCGCCCACCACGTCGATGTCGACCATGCCCTCGCCCACGAAGCCCTCGATAGCCGGCTCGTGTCCGCTTCCGCCCTGCGTGACGATGGTCACGCGGTCGGCTTCGGCCAGCTTCTTGTTGATCACCATGTTATCCTCGCCCAGTTCGAGGATGTCGGAATTGGCCAAGGCCAGGCCTTCGAGCAGTTCCGCGGTAAGATCCTCGGGGTCGTTGATGAACTTCTTCATGCTCATAGTGCTCCTCCTTGCAAGATGGACGATGGAAAAGAAAGGCCCGCTGCGCTCGGCAGCAGGCCCGATTCCTGAATCAGTGCGACACGCCCCCGGCGAGACCGCGCAAGAACAACGAAGTTGAGACGGCGCCCGCGTCGGGCGTGCCGATAGTCTGATCACCGTAACTGCGCGCGCGACCGAATTTGGAAGCGAAGCCCTCGCTCGCCTTCGCGCCGGCCTCGGCCGCCTCGGCCGCCGCAGCGAACACCGCAGCCGGATCGTCCGAAGCGCACGTCTGCGCCGCCTCGACCGCAGGAATGAGCGCGTCCATCATGGTCTTGTCCCCCACCTGGGCATTCGTGATATCCTGCATCTCGGCCAAGCAGCCGGCGAACATTCGGCGCGCTGCATCCGCATCGATAGCGCTCTCGTCGTCGGCAAGATGGACGCCCAAGCCGCCGATCATCGTGCCGTAAAGCGGGCCGGCCGATCCCCCGCGCACCGCCATGGCGGCCATGCCCAGATCATCGAGGAAGTCTTTGATCGACTGGTCGGGATCCCACCCCGCAACCTGCTCTTGGACGAGCTTGGCTATCTTGGTGATGGTGATGCCGTGATCCCCGTCGCCGAATTTGGAATCGATGTCGCTTAGCACCTCGGCGTTCTCCAGCAGCAAGCGGGCGCTTTCGTCCAGCATGCGCCCAAACGCGTCGCGATCGATCATAGGACCCCTTTCCCGATGAAAGTCGATTGCCCTAACTCTAACGGTAAGCGTAGACGAAATCAATGAGAGAACGAAAAACGCCGCCTCGAAGCGGCGGCGTTTTCGCAGAGTCCGTCCTTGTCGTCGCAGGGCGAGTTCTTACGCGTTGATGTACACGTAGATGATGCGGATGGTGTCGGCCAAGTTGCCCGAGGTGTTCGCCGTCGAGTAGTTGTACAGAAGAACGCTCGACCACTGATGGGGCGCGCCGCCGAACTCCACGGTGCCCGAGAAGGAGCACGTTTCCTTCACGAGCGTCGTGCCGTCGCTGGCGTACTCGGAGTACGTCGACTTGTCGGACGGCAGCTCCACGGAACCCTCCGGCACGCTCACGCCGGCCTCCTGCAGCGTTTTCTCTACAATGTGCTCGTTTTTCACAGCATCGACGAAGCTCAGCGAGCCGTAGCCAAGCGATGCGGTGGCCGCCGAGTAGCCGGCTTGAATGACCTTGCCCTCTTCGTTCAGGCCCAGGTACACCGTAGGCGTGCCCGAACGCGTATCGGCAGGCTCGTCGGTAAGCGCCACCGTTACGTTGGTCTTGACGGGGTTGCCCTCCTCGTTGACCTCCTTGGAGCTGGTTTCGGTCGCGCCGCGCTTGAGCGCCGTCACGGCCTCGTCCTTCGTCATGCCAAGCAGCGACGTGAGCGAGGGGACCTGCGTCTTCTTCGCCACGGTGGTGCTGGCGTCCTTGGTTTCGCTCTGGCTTTGCTGCATAGCGCCGACTTCCTGGGCGCTTTGCTGCTCTTGAGCTTGCTGAGCGGCCACCAGCCTGCTCTCCTCGAACCACTGCCACACGAAAAAGCACAGCGCGCCCATGAGCAGGATCAGCAGGATGACAATGGCGATGAGAATCTTGCGCATGCGACGGGACTTGCGCTGATGGGGCGGAACGAAGGGCTTATCCTTCTTGCCGTGCTTGCCCTTGGCCGGTTCGGGCTGGACCGCAACGGGATCGTCCCCGAACAGCAAGGGAGGCGCCTCCACGGGCTCAAGGCTCTCGAAGGCGTCGGGGTATTCGTCGGCGTTGTCCCCGCGGTAGCTGAAGCCGCCTGCGTGGGCGCCGTCAGCCACGGGAGCGAACGCCTCGGTCAGGCCGATTCGCCCCTCTTCGTCAGAGCGGTCCTCTGTAGGATCGACCGCCGCGCTCACCGGGGAGAACGCCTCGGTCAGGCCGATCCGCTCATCGGAGGCGAAATCGTCTTTGTGGCTCGAAGTGCCGTTGGGTTCGTTTGCAGCGTGTTTGGGCATCGAAGCACCTTCCTACTGGGCGCAGGCGCATTCGCTAGCGCATAAAGAGTACATAGTACGCAATGAAGCCGACGATGGCCAGAAGCGCCACCGCGATGATGATCTTCTGCATCGCGGACATCGGTTCGACCTCAAGGTCTTCCGCGGTCGTCTCGCGGTAGCCCTTCTTCGAACTCTTCGAGCCTGCGCTCGAAGGCCTCGCGTCGTCGGCCGCCGACGCCTCCCGCTCGTCCTCGGTCGAAGAAGGCGCGTCGAAAGAGGGCTCGGACGGCACCGCGCCGTCCGTTTGGGCGGGCTCGGGGGCAGGCGCGGACGGGCGAAGGCCCGCCTGGATCACGAAATCGTCATCGTCGTCAGCGTTAACGGTGATATGGGAGAATTTGGTATCGCCAGAAGCCACGGAGCCGTCCTTTCACGTCAGCAAGATTATAGAGGATTATCGGGACGTATTCCCTTGTCCAAATAATATCCATCGGGCGCGAAACGCTTGCGATACGTGAGAAAGCAGGCCGAAACGATGGCCACCGTATTGGCCGCCGACAGCATGAGCATGACCACGATCTGGTATTTCGCCGCCGCCAGAGGATCGGCTCCCGCCAAAAGCTGGCCGGACATCATGCCGGGGATGGCAACGATCCCGGCGGCCGACATGGTGGCCAGCACCGGCGTCATGCCCGCGCCGATAGCGGCCTTGATCGACGGGAACGCCGCTTCTTTCGGCGTAGCGCCAAGCGCCACGAGCGCGAACATCTCGTTGGAGCGCGAATCCATGTCCGCGAACAGCCGGTCGATGGCAACCGCGATGGCCGACATCGCGTTTCCGATGATCATGCCCGCAATGGGAATGAGCTGCCGCGCGTTGTACCAAGGATCGGCGTGCATGACCCCTTCCACCACCACGAAGCCCACGGCGATCGACGACGAGAACAGCGACGCGAACACCGCCGCGCGAAGCCCCGGCACCGAGCTTTTCACGCGCGAGGTTGCAATCTGCGTGGCCGCCGTCACCATCACGGCCAGCGCCAAGAGGACGATCCACCAGGTCTGGTGCTCGAACAGGTACATGAGCACGAATCCCGCCGCCAGAAGCTGCGCGAACATGCGCGCGGCGGAAACGGCGATGCGCCGCGTCTGCCCCAGCTCGAGCTTCCACGACACCAGGCCCGCCACCAGCATGAGCGCGCTCGCGGCGAACAGCTCCACGTACCCGATATCCACCACGCCGCTCACGAACGACCCCCGCTTCCCGCCGCAACGTAGGACAGCGCGCCGTCCTCGAGCGTATAGGTTCCCGCAGCGTACCCGTCGGCCGACCGATGCCGAATGCGCAAGCACGTTGCATCGGAGCCGACGTAATCCCTTGTCAAACGACTGATCGCCTGCGAGGAAGCGGAATCGAGCGCCGCGTCCACCTCGTCGAGCAGAAAGACCTTCGGCTTCGTGGCGAACGAGCGCAGCAAGGCCACGCGCGCCTGCTGCCCGCCCGACAGGCGCGACGCGTCCCGCGAAAGCTCCACCTCTTCAAGGCCGGCAAGGCACAGCAAGCGAGCAAGCTCGCCGTCGCTCGGAGGCTGGGACGCGGCGTTCACCTTGAGGTGCCACGGCAACACGAGGTTGTCCCGCACCGTCCCCGCAACAAGAGCGGGTTGCTGCGGCACGAGGCACACCTGCCGCCGCCATTCCTGCGGCCCGAACCCGTCCGAAGACCGCCCCTGCAAGTACAGGCTGCCGGCGTCTCGGGCGATCATGAGCGCGCACGCGCGCAAAAGCGTGGACTTGCCCGACCCGGAAGCGCCCGTCAAGTCGTAGATGAGCCCGCCTTCCAAGCGCAAGCACGCATCGTGGAACAGCGGCACGGCCCGCCCGTCGCGAACATGGGAGACCGAGATATGGTCGGCATGAAAAAGAGTCATGCCGACCATGGTACCATCGAGCGGCCGCCAGCGCCACGGCGCGCGCTACAGCCCCTCGATGCGCGGTATGCTGGCGAAGCCGATGGCCAGCTCCTCGTCGGTGGGCTCGTAATCGCCCAGCACGCCCTTGTTGTAAGCGTCGTACGCCTTCATATCGAAGTAGCCGGTTCCGGTTAAGCAGAACAGGATGGTCTTCTCCTCGTTAGTCTCCCTGCACGCCTTCGCTTCCTCCATGGCCTGGTAGATGGCGTGCGCGCTCTCGGGCGCGGGCAGGATGGTCTCAAGCCGCGCGAACTCCACGGCAGCGGCGAACACATCGGTCTGCTTCACGGCGACCGCATCCAAAAAGCCGTCGTGCTTGAGCTTCGACACGATGGGGCTCATGCCGTGATAGCGCAGCCCTCCGGCGTGGTCGGGGCTGGGGAGGAATCCGTTTCCCAGCGTGTACATCTTCGCCATCGGGCAGGTGCGGCCCGTGTCGGCGAAGTCGTAGGCGAAGCGCCCGCGCGTCAAGCTGGGGCAGCTTGCAGGCTCTACGGCCACGAAACGCGTATCGGGCCTGCTTCCGCGCAGCTTGTCGCGCATGAACGGCGCGATCAGCCCGGCCAGGTTCGACCCGCCGCCCGCGCAGCCGACGACCACGTCCGGGTACTCCCCCAGCTCTTGAAGCGCAGCGTAGCTTTCCAGCCCGATGACGGATTGGTGCAGCGCAACCTGGTTGAGCACGCTTCCCAAAGTGTAGCGGCCCTTGTTCTGCGGAATGTTGAGCGCGCGCTCCACCGCCTCGGAAATGGCGGTGCCCAGCGAGCCGGACGAATCGGGGCGCTCGGAGAGCATCCTGCGGCCGATTTCGGTGGTGTCGGAAGGAGAGGGCGTCACGTTCGCGCCGAACGTCTCCATGATGTTGCGGCGAAACGGCTTCTGCTCGTAGGAGCACTTCACCATGAACACGTCGAGGTTCAGACCGAAATGCGCCGAGGCCTCCGCAAGCGCCGTGCCCCACTGCCCCGCGCCTGTTTCGGTGGTGATACCGTCGAGATCCTGAGCCTTCGCGTAGTACGCCTGCGCGATGGCGGAGTTCAGCTTGTGCGAGCCCGACGTGTTGTTGCCCTCGAACTTGTAGTAGATCTTCGCGGGCGTGCCCAACGCGCGCTCCAGGTTGTAGGCGCGGCACAGCGGCGAAGGCCGGTAGATGCGGTACATCTCCCGAACGGGATCGGGAATGTCGAAGCAAGGCGTGGCGTCGTCGAGCTCTTGGCGCACCAGCTCGTCGCAGAACACGGGCGCCAGGTCGGCGGCTTCGGCCACGCGACCGTCGGGCAGGCGCAAAGGCTCGGGCTTTTCCGGCATGTCGGCCCGCAGGTTGTACCATTGGGTCGGGATCTGGTCTTCGCGCAGGTACAGGCGGTAAGGGGCTTGCTCGGTCATGCTGGTTCCTTTCCTGGAATGGGTTCCTGCTCAAACGCCGCAGGGAAAACGAATGCTTGCTGGACGCGCAAAAAAGAGCCCCCGGATCTCCGAGGGCTCTTCTGATGACTGGTATGCGAGAACAGAAGCCTATGAGACCCGGGATCGATTTCTTCCGTTCCACCACCATGCGCAAGCGAACGCCGTCGCAGAAGCGACGGTGGCAAGAAGCGCGTTGCAAGCGGTCGTGGTCAAAAGACGCCTTTCGTGATAGGACGTTCCGGGTACGCGGCAAGTCTAACCCTCCCGGCGCGGTTTGTGAAGGGGGCAATCGCCGGCTGGCGCAGCAAGGCGAAACGCGCGGCGCGCACGGCGAAAGGAGCAGCGGACGGCTCGTCGGGCAGCGCAGGGGGGCCGCTCGGACGGCGGCGGGCGCGACAATTTGCGAAAGCGGTGAACGCGCCGCGCAAGCCGAACGCGCGCGAAGCGTTGTGCGACAATGTGAGGAAACCTTCAACGAAAGGCGGAAACGAGCCATGGACCTTGCCAAAGACCAGAAGCTGCACGGCTTCACCGTGCGCACGTGCGAACCGCTGCCGGAACTAGACGGCGACGCCTACACGCTCGTGCATGAAAAGAGCGGCGCGAAGCTGCTGTACCTGAAAAACGAGGACGCCAACAAGTCGTTCTCCATCGCGTTCAAGACCCCGCCCGCCGACGACACGGGCGTGTTCCACATTCTGGAGCACTCGGTGCTGTGCGGATCCGAGAAGTTCCCGGTGAAGGAACCGTTCGTCAACCTGCTGAAAAGCAGCATGCAAACGTTCCTGAACGCCATGACCTTCCCCGATAAGACCCTGTACCCCGTAGCCAGCACGAACGACCAGGATCTTCTGAACCTGGCCGACGTGTACTTGGACGCGGTGCTGCATCCGATGATCTACCGCAAGCGCGCCATCTTCGAACAGGAGGGCTGGCACTACGAGCTTGCCGGCGGCGCGGATCGAAACGGCGAAGCGACCGACCCCGTCGACGGCGCGCCCGAGCTTGCGCTCAACGGCGTGGTGTACAACGAGATGAAAGGCGCGCTGTCCGATCCGAACTCGGTGCTTTACGACGAGCTGCAAGCGGCGCTCTTCCCCGACACGGCCTATCGCTTCGAGTCGGGCGGCACGCCGCGCGCCATTCCCGACCTGACTTACGAGCAGTTCCTCGACGAGCACGCCCGCCACTACCGTCTGAGCAACAGCTACCTCACGCTGTACGGCAACCTCGACCTCGAGGCCATGCTGGCGTTTTTGGACGAGCGCTACCTCTCCCCCGTTGCCGACGAGGAAGCCGCCCGCGACGAGGCGCGCCTTTCGGCCGGCGATACGCCGCTCGAACCGCACGAACTGCGCGAACAGGCGCCCGTGGAAGCGCTCGGCATACGTCGCACGATGGCGACCGCGCCCGAAAACGCATGCATGGGGCTTGGATACGTGATCGGCAACGTCAGGGAACGCACGCGCATGGTGGCCGTGGACATCCTCATCGACGCCATCGCCGGCAGCAACGAAGCCCCGCTGAAGCGCGCGCTGCTCGACGCGGGCCTGGCCGACGACGTGCAGGCGTTCTTCGCCGATTCGCTGCTGCAGCCCTTCGCCGTGATCCAGCTCAAGGGGCTGGCGGACGACGCCCCCGCGCGCTTCAGGGCCGTTGCGGAAGGCGCGTTGCAGTCGCTGGCCGACGGGGGCTTGGATCGAAACCTGGTGGAAGCCTCGCTCTCGCGCGCCGAATTCGTCATGCGCGAGCGCGACTTCGGCATGGCCGACGGCGTGGCGCTGTCCATAGCCGCGCTGGCCGGCTGGCTCTACGACGACGAGCTGGCAACGTCGTACCTGCGATACGAGGACGACTTCGCGTTTTTGCGGACCGCCCTGAACGAAGGCTATTTCGAGCAGCTCATCCGCGACGTGTTCCTGGCCAACAACCACCGAGTCGAAGTGGAGATCGTGCCCGTCGACGAGAACGAGGACGCCTGCGAGGCCGAGCGCCTGGCAAACGTCGCCACGCGCATGGAGCCCGAGGACTTCGCCCGCGTAGCCGATGAAGAAGCGGAGCTTCGCCGCCTGCAGGAAGAGCCCGACTCCCCGGAGGCGCTGGCCACCTTGCCGCGCTTGTCCGTGTCCGACATCGGGGCCGCGCCGGACGAGCCGGCCTACGGCCTGGAGGAAGGCGCGCCTGTCCCGTGCCTTCGCCACCGCGCCGCCGCGCACGGCATCGCCTACGCCTACCGCTACTTCGACCTCAAGGGCGTGCGCTTCGAGGACCTTCCCTACGTGACCGTCCTGAGCATGGTGCTGGGAAAGCTGGACACGGCAACCCGCACCGCATCGCAGCTGGACACGCTCACGAACGGCAAGCTGGGCAACCTGTCCTTCTTCTCGGAAATCTACGAGGACGAGCACGACCCGCGCGCAATCCGCCCGATGTTCGTGGTAAGCGCAAGCTCGCTGTCCGAGAACGTGGAGCACCTGGCTGCCCTTCCGCGCGAAATCCTGCTGACGACCGACTTCTCCGACACGGGCAAGATCAAAGACGTGCTGCAGCAGCGCCGCATCGCCATGGAGCAGGGCTTCGCCTCCGCAGGCCACGCCAGCGCCATGGCTCGGCTGGCATCGTACTACCTGCCCGCCGGCGTCGTGCGCGAGCAGCTTGGCGGCGTGGAGTTCTACCGTTTCTTGAAAGACCTGCTGGCCTCCTACGACGAGCGCGCGCACGACCTTTCGCAGCGCTTGGGCGATCTTGCGGCACGCCTGTTCGTCGACGACGGATGCCTGGTCAGCTTCACGGGAGACGAGGACGACTACCGCCGCTTCTGGGATTGCGGCGCCGCGCTCGGGCGCGCGAGGGGCGCGCAGGAAGAACGGCTGCAGGTTCCCGATCCCGTCGTGCGCAACGAGGCGTTCATCGTGCCCACCGACGTGTGCTATGCAGCGCTCGGATTCGATCGACGCTCGTTCGGCGCAAGCTACACGGGAGCCTGGCAGGTAGCTGCGAAAGCGCTTTCGTTCGACTACCTGTGGAACGAGGTGCGCGTCAAGGGCGGTGCGTACGGCGCGGGCTTTCAGGCGGCGCGCACCGGAAACCTGCGGTTCTACTCCTATCGCGACCCGCACCTCGACGAAACGCTCGAGCGCTTCGCAGGAGCCTCCGCATGGCTGGCCGCGTTCGAGCCGACCGACGACGAAATGGAGGGCTACGTGGTGAGCACGGTGGCCGGGTTCGACACGCCGCTCAAAACGCGTCAGCTCGTGCGCCGTCAAGACGGCGACTGGATTGCCGGCAGAACGCCGCAAGCCCGTCGCGAAACGCGCGATCAGATGATCTCGTCCGATGCGCGCGCCGTGCGCGAGCTGGCCGGGACCGTGGCCCACGCTGCCGAAGCCGGAGCTTTCTGCGCCTTCGGTAATAAAGACCTTCTGGAAGGATCCTCTGCAGGATTTCAGGTAATCGACCTGCTGAACGAATAGCGCAAACCCCTCAGATCCAACCGCTTCGCACGCCCCCGCCTGCATCGGCAAGCGGGGGCGTATTCGCTTTTCGATGACATTCCCGCCGCTCGCAAAGCTATTTCAAGCTAGAATAAACCGTTGGGAACCAGAGCGCGCACCACGGCGGTTTTGCGCGCTGCCGGCCTTGACGAGATCCGGCTTAAATGATAGTAATAGAGTATCATTTAGACGAGAAGAGACGGAGAAGCGCATCATGCTGGAACTGAAGAACCTTACGTTCGAGGTGCCCTTGCAGGAAGGGTCCAAAGAAACCAAGCGCATCATCGACGACCTGTCGCTTTGCATCCCCGACGACCGCTTCACGGTCATCACGGGCCCGAACGGCGGAGGAAAGTCGACGCTTGCCAAGCTTATCATGGGCATCGAACAGCCCACCTCCGGACAGATCCTGCTCGACGGCGAAGACATCACGAACCTGCCCATCTCCGAGCGCGCCAAGCGGGGAATCGGCTACGGGTTCCAACAGCCCGCCCGCTTCAAGGGCATGAAAGTCAAGAAGCTCCTCGACATCGCAGCAGGCAAGAAGCTGCCGATGCTCGCTTGCAACGAATACCTGGCCAAAGTGGGCCTGTGCTCCGCGAACTACCTCACGCGCGAAGTGGACAAGAACCTGTCCGGCGGCGAGGTGAAGCGCATCGAGATCGCCACCATCCTGGCGCGCGACCCGAAGCTGGCCATCTACGACGAGCCGGAAGCCGGCATCGACCTGTGGAGCTTCGACCGCCTGACTGAAACGTTCCGCGACATCCATGAAGCGCGCGACGGGCGCTCTATCGTGATCATCTCCCACCAGGAGCGCATCATTCAGCTTGCCGACGAGATCGTGCTGCTGAAAAACGGCAAGGTCGCCCAAACCGGCAAGCCCGAGGATCTTATGCCCACGCTCGGCTTCGTGGCGAAGGGCGTTCCCGGCTGCAAGCTGAGCACCCCCACCGAGCTGCATATCACGGAGATCCCCACCACCTGCTAACTCAACCGGCGCGCGTCGGGTTTCCATCGCGCGCCGTTCGCACCCGCAAAGGAGGCCATCATGGCTGTTGACCTGTCCCCTATCGACGAGGGCTTGCTCGCCGAAATCGCCAATATACACGGCATGCCGAAAGGCGCCTTCAACATCCGCAAAGACGGGCAGCTCGTCGAGCGCCATTCGTCGGCGAGCATCGAGATCGCCACGAAGACGGACAACCCCGGCATCGACATCCGCATCGCGCCGGGAACCAAAGGCGAGACCGTTTACATCCCCGTCATCGTCACGCAATCGGGCCTGAAAGACGTGGTGTACAACACGTTCTACATCGGGGAAGACTGCGATATCACCATCATCGCCGGATGCGGCATCCACAATGAAAGCCACGCCCCGTCCGAGCACGACGGCATCCACACGTTCCACTGCGGCAAGAACAGCCGCGTGAAGTACGTGGAGAAGCACTACGGGCAGGGCTCGGGCACGGGAGAGCGCATCCTGAACCCCGTCACGAACGTCATCATGGAGGAGAACTCGCACTGCGAGATGGAGCTTGTGCAGCTGCGCGGCGTATCCTCCACGGTGCGCGACACGAACGCCGAGCTGGCTGCAGGCGCGAAGCTCGTGCTGATCGAGAAACTGCTCACGCACGACGAGCAGACGGCCACGTCGAACATGAAGGTGGAGCTGAAGGGCGACGACTCCAGCGTGCAGGTCATTTCGCGCTCGGTCGCGCAGGACAACTCGAAGCAGGTGTTCAATCCGCTGGTCATCGGCGAGGCGGCTTGCCGAGGCCACGTGCAGTGCGACGCCATCATCATGGGGAAGGCCAAGGTCACGGCCATCCCCGGCATCGAAGCTGCCAGCGAAGACGCCATCTTGGTGCACGAGGCGGCCATCGGAAAGATCGCCGGCGACCAGATCACCAAGCTCATGACGCTCGGCCTTACGGAGGAAGAGGCGGAGCAGGAGATCTTGGAGGACTTCCTGAACTAGCATCGCTTCGCCGGCTCCGACCGGGGTGCGCCCTAATCGGAGCCGGCGGATTCTCACGCCTCGAAACGATCCGCGAAGTGCCAGATGAGCGCCGCGGACGTTGGCGTGCAGCGCTCTCCCGGCAGCTTGGAATCGCAAACGGGAATGCCGCGCGCAAGAATGGCGGCCGTAGCCGGCGCGGGAACGGCCAGCTCGCCGTGAGCGCACGCGACCACGCCTTCTCCCGTCTGAACGGTCGTGCAGACGATCTCGTCGGGCGCGACCGCTTCGATCGCAAGGCAAATATGGAGCGCGTTTCTTATTCCGGCAGCATTGCCGACTTCGTGAAAATGCGTCTGATCGACCGTGCACCCATGAGCCGCCGCTTCGGCTTCGGCAAGGATACGGTACACGCTGCGCAGATCCTGCTTCACGCGATCGCTCGCGCAGAGCGCGTCCACCACGGCATGCACCTCGGCCAGATTGTGGCAATGCCCGTCCGGCACGCCCGCCGCGCAGCACCGCTCCTCCACCGCGCCGCGGGCCTCGTCGTCAAGCTGGGAGCAGGTCGCCTCAAGAAGGGCGACGCGCGTAGCGCTCTCCCGTACATTCCAGAACAGCGTCTTCATCACGCACTCGCTTTCGTATGGTTGATCAGGTGCGCTTGGTAGCCAGCACCGAAGCCGTTGTCGATGTTGACCACCGACACGCCGGAAGCGCATGAGTTCAGCATGGCCAGAAGAGCGGCCACCCCGCCGAAGCTGGCGCCGTAGCCCACGCTGGTGGGGACCGCGATGACCGGGCACGATGCAAGCCCTCCCACCACGCTTGCCAAGGCTCCCTCCATGCCGGCGACCGCCACCACCACGCGAGCGGCCGCGATTTCGTCGGCATGCGCCAGCAAGCGGTGCAGGCCGGCCACGCCCACGTCGTACAGACGCGTCACACGATTGCCCAGCATCTCGGACGTAACCGCAGCCTCCTCGGCAACGGGCAGGTCGCTCGTGCCCGCGGCGGCCACGACCACGCTCCCGTTGCCATCGGGTTCCGGAAAGTCGCCCAGAATACCCAAGCGGGGCAGCTCTCGATAGGCGAACGCCAACGCATCGCAGCCGCCCTCCCTTGCCAGGCTGTCGCGAACCTCCGAAGCCTTCTCGGCGTCCAAGCGCGTGATCAGCACGCGCTGCTGGCCGCCCTCGACAAGGGCACGGCACACGCCCGTTATCTGCTGGGCGGTCTTTCCCGCGCCGTACACCACCTCCGGCACGCCTTGGCGCACGCCACGATGATGATCGACCTTGGCATAGTCCAAATCCGTGAACGGAGCGATGCGCAGCGCTCGCTCCGCGTCGTCCACCGAAGCCGTCCCCGCCGCCACTCGCTCGAGCAGTTCATGCAAATCGCGTTGATCCATGCGCGCTCCCTTGTCGTTCGATTGCGAAATCCATTGAACCACTTGAAGCCCGGTCAAGGTCAAGTTCTGCACGAAATCTCGAAAAGCGCACGGCCGCACCGGGATCCCGAGCCTCAACCTAAAAACCCCGAGCAGCGGCTCAGCGCTGCTCGGGGCGACAAGGAGCATGATCGCGAAAGGCTACAGATCGCCGCCGGCGATCCAATCAAGGCCCGGGTACTCCAAATGGGCGTTGTGCTTCTCAAGCTCGCGCGCAATGGTGATGCGCTGGATGGTGGGAGACCCCTCCTCCAGCCAAAGCGCGCGGCAGTCGCGGTACAGGCGCTCGGTCGGTCCGTAAGGAGAGTCTTCGAAGTAGCCGTCGCCGCCGAATATCTCGAGCATTTCGTCGGACACGAGCTTGACCGCATCGATCGAGAACAGCTTGCACATGGCCGCTTTCTCGGCGATGTAGGGGTTGCGATGGTCCAGGTCGTAATCTTCGGCGAAATCGATCACCATGGTGCGAAGCGCATGGGTCATCGTAGCCATGTTCGCAAGCTTCATCTTGATGGCCTGGCGCGTGTTGATGGTCTTGCCGAACGTCACGCGATCACGGGCGCGCGCAAGCGACATGTCCAGCATGCGCTGGCACATTCCCAGGTTCGAATCGGCAATGTGCACGCGCGAAATGGCAAGCGAGTGCATGGCGACTTCCATGCCCTGGCCCTCTTCGCCCAGCAGGTACTTCGGCTCCAGCTTCACATCGGTGAACTTCAAGCCCGCGTGCCCGGCGCCGCGGCAGCCCATCATGTGAGGCATGGGAACCAGCTCGAATCCGGGAGCGTCCATCGGCACGAAGAAAGCGGACAGGCGCTCGTCGCCGGTCTTCTCGGGATCGGTGACGGCGATGACGTAGGCGAACTGCGACACGTCGGTGTGCGAGATCAGCCACTTCTCGCCATTCAAGATGTAGTTGCCGTCGGCATCCTTGACCGCCGTGGAATGCACGTCGGCGCCGGTACCGCCGGTCTGCTCGGTCAGGGCAAAGCAGGTGAACACGCTTTTGTCGCAGAACTTGTGCATGTACTCGGCTTTGAGCTCAGGGCAACCGTAATCGTCGAGAATGCGCCAGTTGAGGTCGGCCGCGTAATGCAGGTGCATGCGCATGCCGCCGGGGCCGCGAGAGAATTCCTCTTGGACTTGCAGGATCTCCTTCTCGGTAAAGCCCCATCCGCCGTACTCCACCGGAAGAGCGTAGCGATACAGGTTGTTGTCACGCGCGAGGTCGATGAACTCCTGCGGGAACTTGTTCGTGACCTCGACCTCCTTCTGCATTTCTTCAAAAGGCCCCTCGGCGAGCTCGCGGCAGGTCTTGAGGAAGCCCTTGAATTCCTCCTGCGTCAATGTGCCCATACGTCCTCCTTAGCCTCTGCATGCAACGTCTCGGCTGCGATATCCGCGAAACGCGGCGCGTCATAATAGTCCCAGTGTGCCCCAGGTGCAGCAAGGGTGTCCAATAGGAAATGACCGGGGTTTCGTTGCGATCTATAGGAAATTCCGATAGGTTTTCTCAAAATTGAGCAGGACCCGCATTGACTACAGTATTTCCCCAGATCAAGGCATCGTTGAAACGAACGTGACCCGCTGGTTCAGCCGACGCCGACCGCACGCGCAAAACCAGCAAACGCCTACGTTTGACCAGTGACAAAAAAACCGCCTGGAACTTCGAAGCTCCAGGCGGTTCAGGCCGTACTCAGCGCAAGGCGAAACGCTACGCGCTCGCATTCGAAGGCGACACGGAGTTCGAACCCGCCTGGCCCGTCGAAACGTTCGTCGTGGACGAAGACGCCGGCGTGGTTCCATTCGTCTTGCTGGAAGAGGACGCCTCGGCGCCGGCAGTCAGCGGAATGCTGGACAGGTCGAGCGCAGAGCCCAGCCACTTCTTTTCGATAACCGAGATCACGCCGTTGCCTTCAAGCGTGGCCAGCGCGTCGGAAATCGCCTGCTTCAAATCGGAGTTCCCATCGAGCACGCCCGCCGCGTACCCGCTCGGCTGCTGCATGAGCGCTACGATCTTCACGTCGTCGCCCGCGTTATGCGCCGCGTACGTGCCGATGATGGCGTCGGCCGCAACGTACTGCACCTGGCCGGACGCAAGAGCGGCGAACGCGCTCTTCAGATCCTCGGTCGTGGTGATGGTTCCCTGATCGAACTCGTTCGTAACCGCCCACGCGCTCTTAGAGGACACCTGAGCCGCGATTTTCGGCTGGGAATCGTTGGTAGGAACCGCTGTGTTGGAAGGAGCGGAGAACAGGGCCACCGCGGTAGGCAGGTACGCATCCGAAGTCCAGAAGGAATTGCCGGTGTCGGACTTATCGACGTCCATGACCACGTCGACCTTGCCCTCGGTCAAAGCGCCTTCCGGATCGGTTCCCACGTCTACGACCTCAAGCTTCAGGCCAAGGCTGTCGGCCAAAGCGGCCGCCACGTCCACGGCTATGCCGACGATCTTCGTGGAATTCTGGGGCGTCCCCGCAAGCGGGACGTTACTGGTGTTCACGCCCACGCGCAGCACGCCTTCTTTAGCGATCGTCGGAGACGAGAGCTTCGGCGTTGCCTCGGGCGGCGTATAGGTTTGCTGCGATGTGCAGCCCGTCATACAGGCGACCAGGGCCGCCATGCAAGCGACGACGAAACCGCGCGTCGCAAGCGTTTTCAAACGCTTCATAACCGAAGAGCCTCCATCCACTGCATCTCTCATGATAGCTTCTTCCGACTGACCTAGTCTTTGCCCCCACACTCGCGCACTGGAACCGAGCTTGCGCCATTGTCCTCTCGCCCGCCGCGACGGTATGCCGCGTATAGACGGGCGGTGCGTCTTACCTCTAGGATACGCCATGATCGTCGCGCGCTGCGCACGCGGCTTACGTGGGTCCTTTCGACCGCATCTGCCGTGGACTGAGGTTTTCACCCGCAACTACAGACTCGAAAGAAGCATCCGCTAGTGTATCAGATGATGAATTGAGCCGGAAGCACGCCCGCAGAATCTGCGGGAAACCGTTGCGCACGATTCGACGATACGACGCGGTTGCAGTTTCAAGAAAGGCACGGGGCCTCCCGCGCTCCCCGTGCTGGATCGGCGCAAAGCACCTGCTGGATCTGCGCTAGGTTTTCGCTGGGTTTGCGCTGGATCCACGTTGGAAAGAGACTGGAAACACGTGCGGAAACGTGCAGATTCGCGCTAGAGAGCACATGGTACGATCCAACCATGATGGCATGGAACGCAGCAGAGACGCCCCTGTACGGCGCAGGCAACGCGCCCGAGGCGCAGCGCCTTGCGAAGCGGACGGCTGGCATGCAGGAGCGGGTCCTGCACGTCGCAGCCGCGTACGGACGCGGCGCGGCCGAGGCTCTTGCGGAAACGCTCTGGCCTACGCGCTGCGCAGTGTGCGACAAGCCGGGAGAAGCCCTTTGCGATCGCTGCCGGCTGAACCTTTCCTACATAGACTGGTGGCGCGCCTGCCCTCGATGCGGCGCGCCGTACGGGTTTGCGCAATGCACCGAATGCAACGCGGTGACGTTGAGCGCGCTCGGAAGAGCAGAGCCCGCGCACGACGGCTGCGTCAGCGCCGTCGCCTACGACGACGCCGCCGCGCGCATCGTGCGAACCTGGAAAGACGCCGGGGAGCGGCGTCTCGCGCGCACCATGGCCCTGATCATGGCGCGAACGGTCCCTCCCGCGTGGCTGGCCGAGAATCCCATGGTGGTCGGCGTCCCCGCAACGTCGGCGGCGCGTCGAAGGCGAGGCTTCGACCACGGCGACGACTTGGCGCGCGAAGTGGCAGCGCAGCTGTCCTTGAGCGTCGCTCCCGTGCTAGCGCGCCCCCGCAGCCGGGATCAGAGAACGCTCGCGCGACGCGGGCGCCTCGAGAACATGGATGGAAGGCTTCGTCCCTTGCCCGGCGCAAGCGTTCCAACTGCGGCGCTGGTGGTAGACGACGTATGCACCACCGGGGCCACGCTGTTCTCCGCCGCCGATGCCGTGCGCGAAGCGGGCGCCTCGCATGCCCGATGCCTCACCTTCGCGCGCGTCTGGTAAGGGGCCGCGAGCCCGGCGCTTGCTCCTTGGAGCTGGTTGCCGATGCTGCAGGCTACAGGGAGCGCTCGCGCTTCTGCGCCGCCGCAGCGTCGGAGAACTCGGTCACGTCCACCGAGATGCTGTGCTGAATGGGCTTCCACTTGCACTTCTTCACCAGGGCCACCAAAGCAATGGGAATGTAGGTGAGCATGAACAACGGGAAGGTGAACATATAGAGGACCTTCTTGCCCGTGGTCGACCGGATGGAGTCCCACTCCACGAACGTGGTCAGCACGCCGAACATGAACATGAACACCAGATAGTTCATCAGGCAGAAGAAGATCGAGGACAGCGACGAAGCCACCATGATGCCCGTGGACATAAGCCCCATCGTGGACAAAACGATGATGATCGCGTTGAACGTCACCGAGACGATGGTCAAAAGCATGCCGGGCGCAATGGTCATGAGCATGTCGTAGCACGCGAAGCGCGACCCCTTGGGGTTGGCGACGACGCCCTTCGCCAAACGCGCGCCGTAATGCCAGAACACCTGGTAAAAACCCTTCGCCCAGCGGAAACGCTGGTTCCAGGAATCGCGAAACGTCGTGGGCTGCTCGTCATAGAGAATAGCCGTGGGGCAATAGCTGATGCGCTGCCCCTCCAGAATGCTGTTCGCGGAGAACTCGATGTCCTCGGTCAGCAGGTGCCACTTCCAACCGCCATGGCGCTCGATCACGTCGGCGGCGATGAAGAAGCCCGTGCCCGACACGGCGCAACTCGTGTTGAGCGTGAGGCGCGCCTGGTTCAGGAACTTCGCTTCGCGCAAAAACCATACGGCGTAGCCGGCGGAAATCCAGTTCGAATCGTAGTTCTTCGAGTTGCGGTAGCTGGTGGACGCCTTCGCGCCGTTGTCGAAGGTCTTGTTCATCTCGCGGAAGTAGTTCACGTCAAGAACGTTGTCCGCATCGAACACGAAGTACGCTTCGTAACCGCGGTCGGCGTATTGCTCGCGAATAACCTGGAAGCCGTAATCGAGCGCGTAGCCCTTCCCCACTTCCTTGTCGTTGGTACGCGGGAACACGATGGCGCCGGCCTCGCGCGCTACCTGAGCGGTGTTGTCCGTGCAGTTGTCGGCGATAACGAACACGTCGATGAGCTCGGACGGATAGTTCTGCACCTTGATCGAATGGATGAGGTCGCCGATGACCGCGCTTTCGTTGCGCGCCGAAATGACGGCTGCGAACTTGTGGTTCTTTTTGGCCGTCAGCTCCTTGGGCTTGCGCGTAAGCACGACGAACACGTAGTACAGCTGATACGTGTAGCAGATCGTGAACGTGATGAACACGCAGAAGTTGAACACGTCGACGAACGAGATCTGCGAAAAAAACTGGTCTAGCACCTTAGCTCCTTATTCGGCTCCCCCCAGTGGAAGCGCACGCCAAATGCGGCCCAAAGGGCACACAGCAAACTTTTGAAAGTATAGCGACTGCAAAGCCCTTTGGGGCAGCACTGAGTCCGTTCGTTACCGTTTCTTTCGGTTTCGACTCAATAAATCACCGGTCTTCACACAGGTTCTGCATACGAACTTCACAAACGCACCCGCAGCGTGCGGTTCGTCCGTTTTATGAAACGCGCTTCAAGGGCCCCTTCCCCTGCAGCGTGTGATACGCTTACCCACGCAATCAAACGAACCATCGCACGAGCATCGGGAGGCAAATCCTTGAATCACGACATCAAAGACATCGCACTGGCGGACGACGGGTTGGCGCGCATCGAATGGGCCGATCGCGACATGCCCGTGCTGGCATCTATCCGCGAGCGTTTCGAGCGCGAAAAGCCTTTGGAAGGCGTGCGCATCGGCGCGTGCATGCACGTGACCACCGAAACGGCCAACCTCATGCGCGCGCTCGTGGCTTCCGGCGCGCACGTCGCGCTGTGCGCCTCCAACCCGCTGTCCACGCAAGACGACACCGCCGCCTCGCTTGTGCGCGACTTCGGCGTGAGCGTGCACGCCGTGGCCGGCGAGGACATGGAAACCTACGAGAAGCACCTCGAGGCGGTCATCGCCACCAACCCGCAGATCATCATGGACGACGGCGCGGACCTCGACACGGCGCTGCACACCACGTTCACCGACAAGCTGCAGCACGTCATAGGCGGCACCGAGGAAACCACCACGGGCGTCGTTCGACTCATGTCCATGGCGGCTGAAGGCACGCTCGCCTATCCCGTGTTCAACATCAACGACGCCAACACGAAGCACTGCTTCGACAACCACTACGGTACCGGCCAGTCCACCCTCGACGGCATCGTCCGCGCCACGAACCGCCTGCTGTGCGGGCGCACCATCGTGATCTCGGGCTACGGCTACTGCGGCAGCGGCCTTGCCCTGCGCGCCCGCGGCATGGGCATGAACGTCATCGTATGCGAAATCGATCCGCTCAAGGCGCTCGAAGCCCACATGGAAGGCCTCCAGGTCATGAAGGCGGAGGACGCCGCGCGCTTTGCCGACGTATGGGTAACGGTCACGGGCAACTGCAAGGTGGTCGACGGCCCCGCGTTCGAGAACATGAAGGACGGCGCCATCGTATGCAACTCCGGTCACTTCGACTCCGAGATCAACTTGGAATGGCTCGAGCAGCATGCGGTCAAGAAAGAGGAGATCAAACCGCTGGTCGAGGAGTACACGCTGGCGGACGGTCGCACGGTGATCGTGCTGGCGCAGGGACGCCTGGTGAACCTCGCATGCGCAGAAGGACACCCCGCGTCGGTCATGGACATGAGCTTCGCCAACCAGGCGCTAGCTGCCGAGTACCTGTACCTGCACGCCGGCGAGCTTGAGAACAAGGTCTACGACGTGCCCGCGAGCATTGACGACGGCGTTGCCCGCGTCAAGCTGGAAACGCTCGGCATCGAGATCGACACGCTGACCGAAGAGCAGATCAAGTACATGGGTTCCTGGAACTTCGCGACCCTGTAGCCCAATCATGTACCCCTACTCGGACCTGCATACGGACCTGCGCGACTACGCCGTGGGCGTCGCGCTGTTCGACAGCTATCGCTTGGTGGATACGAAGACGAACCTCGTCCATTCGTACTCCGCGTGCAGCGAAAGCGACGTCCCCGTGTGCAGCGAGGACCTATGCTACCGCGTTTGGGGTCGCAAGAGGCCTTGCGAAAACTGCACGTCCCAAGCTTGCCTGGATAAGCAGGAGCAGGTCATCAAGATGGAGCAGCTCAACGGCCGCGTGCTGCTGATAAGCAGCCTCCCCACGGTAATCGCGGGGAGGCCCTACGCGCTCGAGTTGGTCAAAGACGTAACGAGCAGCCTCATGGTAACCGATGAGATAGCCCATGAGAACATAGAGATCACCAGCATGATCGACCGATTCAATACGCTGGCCGTGCGAGATGCGTTCACCATGCTGTACAACAAGACGTTCATCCACAGCGAATTGGAAACGCTGGCGAGCCAAGCCGAAGACCAGCTGGCCGAAGACGGCCGTCCCGCAGCGCTCGTGGCCATCGACGTCGACCTGTTCAAAGAGATCAACGACAATCACGGGCACAGCACCGGCGACGACGTGCTGCTCCACCTTGCCCAGCAATTCAAGAAGGTCGCCCGTTCGCTCGAAGACGGATGGGCCGGTCGCTTCGGGGGCGACGAGTTCTTCCTCTGCGCCCCCCACGGCCTCGATCGCAAGGATTTGGAGTTTCTGGAAACGACGATCGCCGATGCCGAACGACATCGCTTCGAAAACGGATCCCTGCCGTTCGGCATCACCGTAAGCTACGGGATCGCGTACTTGCAGGCGGGCGACACGCGCCGATCGTTCATGGAGCGCGCCGACGAGGCCATGTACGCAGCCAAGCGAGAACGCCATCGCAGACAGCAAGGCTGACGGACGAAACATCGACCCCGACCCTCGCCTCGCCCTTCGTCTTATCCGCAAGTCCAAGAATGCAGTATCATAGACTCTCACGAGCGGAATCCATCACCGGGCATTCCGCAAGCAACGCCGAGCAACGCGCCGTCGCGCGTGCTCCGTACGGTTTGGAGATGCGGTTTGAGCGCAACGTTTCAAGACCTCGGCTTGTCCGAGACCACGCTGGCAGCTGTTCGCAAGATGGGGTTCGCCACGCCCACCGAAGTGCAGGAGCAGGCCATACCCCTTGCCCTGGAAGGCCGCGACGTTGTGGCGGCGGCAACCACCGGCACCGGCAAGACCGCAGCGTTCGCGCTGCCCATGATCGAGCGCATCGGTCGCGCCAAGCGCCCCGGACGGCCGCGCGGGCTTGTGGTCAGCCCGACGCGCGAGCTCGCCCAGCAGATTGACGCCGCCTGCGTCGAGCTTGCGAAGGGATCGGGGCGACGCATGGTTACCGTCGTAGGGGGCGTTCCGTACAAAAAGCAGCTCGGCAAGCTCGAACGCGGCGTGGACGTTCTTGTGGCTACGCCGGGCAGGCTCCACGACCTTATGGAGCGCGGCGTCGTCAAGCTTGACGACGTGGAAGTACTCGTGCTCGACGAGGCCGATCGCATGCTCGACATGGGTTTTTGGCCGACCATGAAAAAGATCGTCGCCGCAACGCCAGCTCGCCGTCAAACGCTGCTCTTCTCGGCCACGCTCGACCGACGGATCATGGACAACGTCGCGCAAATGCTTCGCGATCCCGCGTTCGTGGAAATCGCCCACAAGGGCGAAACGGCAGAGACCATCGATCAGTTCATCGTCCCCATCGGGCAGATGCAAAAGCCCGCATTGCTCCTTGCCCTGCTCGAAGAGCGCGGCAGCAAGCGCGTCATCGTGTTCACCGGAACGAAAACGCGTGCGGAAATCTGCATGAACCAACTGGTCAGGGCTGGTTATCGCGCGGATTCCATACATTCCGACAAAACGCAGGCGCAGCGCAAGCGCGCGCTCGACGCATTCAGCAAGGGAACGGTCGACGTGCTCGTCGCCACCGACGTCCTGGCGCGCGGCATCGACGTGTCGAGCATCGCCTACGTGGTCAACTACGACCTGCCCGAATCTCCCGAAGACTACGTGCACCGTATCGGGCGCACGGGACGCGCCGGCAAAACCGGTTGCGCGATCTCGTTCGTAAGCCCCGAAGCGAAGCCTGAGCTTTTGGAGATCGAGAAGCTGCTCGGCAAGAAGATTCCCGCAACCACGCTGGAAAGCTACGATAATTCGGAAGCGGTAACCGCACTTGAGAATCGCTTCGTGCCCAAAACGGCGGCCCGAAGCGCAGCAGCGTTCTCGCGGTCCATGCGCACCCGAGGCCGCGGCTGGAGATAGCGCATCGCCGCGAACGCGCTTACACCGTTTCCGCCAGGCGTTCCGCGTGCCACACGTCCATCGCGGCGTACAGCACGCGGAACAAAGCGGTGGCCGAAGCGGCGACGATCGCGAACAGCACGGCCATCTCGAACGTGAACGGCTCGATCCCGAACAGGCCGGAAAACAACGTGGCGCCCAGCGTCGTGCCGCCCACCACAACCGCCAACAGCGCGGCGCGCAACGGAGTGAACGGCACGGACAGCTTCACGATCAGCAGCATGCCCACCCAGGCGGTCAAGAGCACGCACAGGGTGGAAACCTGCGTGTAGCCGATGTGCAAAAGCCCGTACCCCGCAACGTTCGCAGCCAGAACCGAAAGCACCGCGCACACGGCGCTCGGCACCGACCGCACGATCACGTTCTCGAGGAATCGCCCTCTGATGCGGTCCTTGTTCGGCTCGAGCGCCAGCACGAACGACGGAATGCCGATAGTGAACGCGCTGATGAGCGTCATCTGGATGGGCTGGAACGGATACTGCCACGGCAATAAGATGAACAGCACCGCAAGCGTCATGGACAGCAGCGTTTTCACCAGGAACAGCGAAGCGGACCGCTGCAGGTTGTTGATGGAGCGTCGCCCCTCTGCCACCACCTTCGGCATGGCGGCGAAATCGTTGTCCACCAGCACCAGCTGCGCCACGTTGCGCGCAGCATCCGACCCGGCAGCCATAGCCACGCTGCAATCCGATTGCTTGAGCGCAAGCGTATCGTTCACGCCGTCCCCGGTCATGGCCACAACGTGGCCGCGCTCCTGCAAGGCCAGCACGAACGCCTTTTTCTGTTCGGGTTTCACACGGCCGAACACGCTGTAGCGCTCGATGGCGGCAGCTATGGAGGCATCGTCGGTCAACGAAGCGGCGTCCACGTACTCGTCCGCACGCGGAACGCCCACCTTGCGCGCGATGCCCGAAACCGTGCGCGGGTCATCGCCGGACAGCACTTTAAGATCGACGCCCTGCTCTTTGAAGTAGCCGATGGTCTGCGCCGCCGTCGCGCGAATTTGATCGTGGATGGCCACGAAGCCGATGGCAACGGGCGAACCGAGGATTGCCCCCTCGTCGTCAAAGCCGTCGACGCGCGCCAGCAAGAGGACGCGCGCATCGCCCGCAAGCGCATTCTGCTGCGCCTCCACCTGGGAAAACGCATCGCCTAAAACGAACTGGCCCGCGCCCATCACGTACGAACGGCCGTCGGCGAACGTGGCTCCCGACCATTTCTTGTCGGAGGAAAACGGTATCGCACGTGTCGAGGCGTAGGACTTCACGGCAGATCCCGCGTAATGGTCCAGAATGGCCAACGCCGTATCGTTCGGATCTTCGTCGGCGCGCGCAAGGGAGGCAAACGCCGCATCCGCTTCGGCCTCGTCAGCCCCGGGGACGCATTCTACGGCCACGACCTCCATCTTTCCCGTCGTGATAGTGCCCGTCTTGTCCAGGCACAGGGTGTCAACACGGGCAAGCGTTTCGATGCAGTACAGCTGCTGAACCAGCACGCGGCTTTTGGACAGGCGCACGACCGCCACGGCCAAGACCGTGGAGGTGAGCAAGATAAGACCCTCGGGAATCATGCCCACCAGCGCCGACACGGTGGACAGAACAGCGCTGTTGAACTCGGTTCCCGACAGAAGATGCTCGCGCGCGAACAAGAGCGCGCCCAGCGGGAAGATGACGAAGCTCACGAACCTGATAATGCCGTTCAGGCTGTTCATGATCTCGGAGTTCACGGCTTTCCGCCGCTTCGCCTCGGCGCTGATCTTCGCAGCGTAGTTCTCGGCCCCCACATGCACCACGCGCGCCCACGCAACGCCGGCGTTCACGAACGATCCGCTCATAAGCTCGTCGCCCACCGTCTTTTTGACGAGCTTGCTCTCGCCGGTCAGAAGGCTTTCGTTCGCATCGCACGCGCCCGACACCACCACGGCGTCGGCGGGAACCTGATCGCCGCGGCCCAGCTCTATGACGTCGTCGCGCACAAGCTGATCGAGGGGAAGCTCCACCCGAACGCCGTCGCGCAACACCGTGGCTTTCGAACTGGCCACGATGGACAGGGCGTCGGTGGTCTTCTTCGAACGAACCTCCTGCACGATGCCGATCAAGGTGTTGCACACGATAACGCCCATGAACAGCATGTTCTTGTACGACCCGGTGATCAGCACGAACAACGCCAGCACCACGTTGATGAGGTTGAACAGCGTGCAAACGTTTTCCACGACGATCTGCCTGACGGAGCGCGTCTTCACGCCGGCGTCAACGTTGACCGCCCCTTCGGCAACGCGGAGGGCCACGTCCTCTGCGGTCAGTCCAAGCCGCTCCTCGCTCATCCCGCTGTCTCCTAGCCTTTGACGTTCACGCCGAGGCGCCGGGCGATGCCCGCCGCTTGGAACAGGTCCATCGAGCATCCGCGCAACTCGCTCATGGTGTCCGACAACACGATGTCCGATAGCTGGCACGTCGAGAAGTCGACGCCGTCCAAGCTTGCCCGGAAAAAGCTCGTCCCCGCAAAGCGCGCATCATCGAACGAAACGCGCTTCTGACGCGCTTCGGAAAAATCGGATTGAGAGAAATCCGTCGAAACCGCAAGAAAATCCGCCAGTCGAGCCTTCGCGAACGACGCGTAAGCGAACGTGCAGTCGCGCAGCTCAACCCGCACGAGCACGGATTCCGACAGGTCGGCTCCAGTGAACTTGCACGAAGCAAACGTGCAGCGCGTGAAATTAGCCTCCGAAAACGAGCTGTTGGAAAAGTCGCAGTTCGAAAACGCCACGTCCGAAAACGTGGAGCGCGCGAAGTCGCACCCTATGCAGGAGCACCCTTCGACGCGCGATCCCGAAAGATCAAGCAACCCGAAATCTTCCCCGACCGAACCGTCCCCTGTTACACGCACGTGAGAAATCTGCAGATCGCCGTCTGCATCTTCAATCCACGAAGACAAGCTGGCAACGTCGACAAGCTCACCGGGGATACCGGGGTTGGCGGAACGCAGGCGCTGCGCGGTTTCGGGCATACAGTCTCCTTCCGATCACGTTCATTCTACCTGATGCCCGCAGAGGCTCCGCTCATGCAACCCGAAAGCACAAGACGAAAAGGAAGCGGACCGCCGCCGGCCGCCGCCGGGCTGAGCCCGGCGTGGACGAGATGCCGCCCTCCCGTCCGCCCCGCCCGCTCAAGACGGCACCCCAACCGGCGAACGATCGCGGCAGACGGCTCTCGGCAACGCTTAGTCGAGGCTCATGCGAAGCAGCGGGAACGGGCGACCCGCATCGTCTACGGCAGAGCGCTCGGACACCGTGAAACCCTCGTGCCGGTAGAAGCCGACGGCCTGGGGATTCTGCTCGTTCACGTCGAGCCGCGTCGCTCCGTGCAGCTCGACCGCGCGCGCAAGAAGCACCTTTCCCACACCGCGGCCGCGCGCCGGGGGCGCCACGAACAGCATCTCCAGCTTGCCGCCCTGCACACCCGAGAAGCCGCACGGCTCACCGTCCAAGCAGGCGACTTCAAGAACCTCCACTCCCGCAAGCCCTGAACGCACTTCGGGGCGAAGGGCTACAACGTCTTCCTCCGTCAGGAAGTCGTGCGTCGCACGAACCGAAGCCTCCCATATCGACGCAAGCGCGGAAATCACATCGTCCGATCGCTCTTCCGGCACTGCTATGCTCAGTCGCTCATCCATAGAAACCCTTTCTCGCACCGCGCATTCTACCCGAATCCGCAAAAAGCGTGCGGCGGTCCGCCGCGAACACCTCAAGCTCCCCAGACGTCCCAGGCATCCGTCCCGCACGCGAGTCCATCCTCCTCGCGCGCAGAAGACGCCTCTTCCGGCACGATCTCCTCCACGAACCAGCGAGGCCCCTCGAAAAACAGGCAGGTGGTTCGTGAGCCGATGCGCACGATGAAACGCGTGCCCATGCCGCCCACTTTGAGGGAGGCGGCTTGACGCACGTCCAGCACGCGATCGATCGCGAACACGCGCCCGTCGTCCCACGCGATGGTCAAAGGAACCAGCTTGCCGTCCTCAAAATGACGGGCGACCACTTCCACGTAGCGTTTTCGCCTGCCGCGCCCATCGCGCGGCGGCGCCTTCCGCATTGTCGTCTGCATCATGACGTTCTCTAACGATGCAGTACGCCGACGGGATGCACGGTGTTCTCGTCTTTGATGTCGGTGCCGGCAAGCGTCTCGTCGGCCAACTCCGCCCCGCGCACAACGCACGTGTTGCCGTAGCGACGCCGCAAGTCGTCAATCGCGAAATCAAGATCCTCCAGATGCGCACGCCCGTCGTCGACGAACGAGAGCTGCACGGGCTCGCGCATCGACGAGAGGTCGGAGGCACGCACGTGCAGCGCGCGCACCGGATGCCCTTCATCGAGCGCTTCGTTGGCTCGCAGCAGTCCCCAGGCCGCCTGCGCGATCTCGAGCGTGGCCGCCGTGGGACGGCGCAGCTTCGCCTGCCGCCCGTAACCGGACAGATCAAGGCCGCTGCGAACGCCGATGCTCACCGTTCTCGCGCGCACGCCGTCTTCGCGCAAACGTTGCGCCACCGACTCCGACAGCAGCCAGATGAGAGCCTTCGCATCCCGCTCGCATACGATATCGTGCGGCGCGGTCAGCCCGTTGCCGTAGCTCTTGACCGTGCGATCGACGTCGCGCCGGTCCGGATCGTACGGCTTGACGGGAGTATCGTCTTCACCGCGCGCGTACGTGCGCAGCATGAACCCGATCTTGCCGAACCGCCGCTGCAAATAAGCATCGGACGCGTGGGCCAAGTCCCCTATGGTGAGGATGCCCGAACCGTGCAGCTTGCGCTCGGTTGCCGGCCCCACGTACAAAAGCGAGCGAACGGGCGCCGTCCACACCACGTCACGGTAGTTCGCGCGGTCGATAACGGTGATCGCATCGGGCTTTCTGTAGTCGCTGCCGAATTTCGCGAACACTTTGTTCCAGCTCACCCCGATCGACACCGTCACGCCCAGCTCCTCTTTCATACGGCTGCCGATCTCCTGGGCGACCTCGTACGCATCCCATCCGCGCCGTCGCATCGAACCGGTGATATCGAGCCAACTTTCATCTAAGCCGAACGGTTCGACCAAGTCGGTGTACTGATTGTACACGGCGCGCGCCATTTCCGAATACGCTCGATACAGCTTGTAGCGCGGAGGAAGCACGACGAGGTCCGGGCATTTCTTGCGCGCCTGCCACAACGTCTCGGCCGTCCTGATGCCGTACGCCTTCGCCTCTTCGCTCTTCGTGAGCACGATGCCGTGCCGCAATTCCTCCTTGCCCGCAACCACCACGGGCCTGCCGCGCAGCTCGGGCCGCTGCGCCTGCTCCACGCTGGCGTAGAAGGAATTCATGTCGCTGTGCAGAATAATGCGCTCCAATGGTTCTCGACGCCCCCTTGACTCTTTTGCACCTCTCGTCGTATTATACGAACTAATGTTCGCATGATAGGCTTCAAAAGTCAATCGAACAAAGCGTGAAAATCTCTCGGAAGGCATCCGGTTCCGAACCCGCGCCCGTTCGACGGAAATCGAAACCAGCATGTCGGCATCGTCGTTGATCGCCAGTCGCGCAAAGCCTAGGAGCCGCCGCCCCGCCCGCTTCGCGCACCGAAAGAAAGGGAGCTTATGAAACGTCTTTTCCTGTCCTCCTCGTTCGAGGACGTTGCGCACATCTTCGACGACTTCGCGGCCGAAGACCTGCAAGGCAAGCGCGTCGCGTTCATCCCCACGGCAGCGCTGCACGAAAGCGTCGATTTCTACGTAGAGGCAGGAAGGGCGGCCCTGGCGAAGCGCGGCCTCGTCATCAGCGAGCTGGAGCTTTCAACGGCTACCGCTTCGGAAGCGGCGGCTGCGCTCGAAAACAGCGATTGCATCTACGTTTCGGGAGGAAACGCGTTTTTCCTGCTTCAGGAGATGCGGCGAACCGGAGCCGACAAGATGATAGCCGCACAGATAGAGTCAGGCAAACTCTATATCGGGGAATCGGCAGGGTCGATGATCCTATCGCCGAATATCGAGTACGCCCAAGCTATGGACAACCGCGAAGAGGCGCCCGATCTACCCGACTTCGAAGCGCTGAACGCCATCGACTTCTATCCCTTGCCCCATTACGCAAGCGCGCCGTTCGAGACGGCGACCGAAAGCATCGTCGCTTCGTACGGAACAAGCCTTGCGCTCATGCCCATCGGCAACGCTCAAGCCGTCACCGTGCACGGCGACGTGGCCACTATGAGAGAATAGACCCCGCCGAACACCGTTTCAGCGCACGGCCACCGAAGGAGGACGGAGCCATCAACGCCATCGACAACGCGCGTGTACGATCGTACCGACTGCGCGCCCATCACCTGGATCGGAAAGTTTCCATCGATCAGCTGCTGCAAGCTGCCGGAGCCTGCGGACTGCAGAACACGCCGCCCGGAGCGTGGGAAACCGCGCTGTTCAACCGCGTAGAAGGGTGCACCCTGACCCACCTGCGCGAGCAGCTGTACGAGCGGAAAACCCTGGTACAGGCATGGAGCTTTCGCGGGGCGCCCGTCGTGTTCCCCGCAGACGAACGCGACGCGTTCCTAACAGCGCTCGTCGCCGAGCCCGACGAGGAGCCTTGGATCTACACGCGCGGCGCATCGGGCGCGCTCGATCATGTGGGCATGTCGTTCGGCGATCTGCTGCCTCTGGTGGAAAAGGCCGCGAAACTGCTCGACGACCGAACGATCGAAGGCAAAGATTCCCTCGACCGCGCAATTGCGGACGCGATCGAGGCCGACCTGCCGCAAGGCGCGCTCGGTCCATGGCGCGATCCGTCCATGTACGGCAATCCCGACAAGCAGACCGTCGGTCAGGCCGCCGTTTCGTTTCTGCTGCGCCCATGCTCGTTCAAATCGCTCGTCGTCTTCGGCAGACGCGAAGGGTCCATCCCTTCGTTCTCATCGTACCGAGCATGGACGGGGCGGCGGGATGCACCCGCACCCTCCCCCGCTGCAGGGAAGCAGCTTGCTCGGAAGTTCCTCCATTGCTACGGACCGACCACGCTCGGCTCCTTCGCCGCATGGCTCGGCAGCTCCAAGGCTCAAGCCAAACGGCTCTGGTCGTCCATCGAAGACGAGCTTTTCGCCGTATCCGTTGACGGAAAGAAGCGTTTCATCCACGCTCTCGATATCGACAACCTGCGACAAGCCGAACGGCCCGCCGCACGCCTATTGTTGCTAGGGGCGCATGATCCCTACCTTGACCTGCGAGATCGCGAAATCATCCTGCCCGATCCCCAGCGACGAAGGCTCGCATGGAAAACCGTGGGCAATCCAGGCGTCGTGCTCGACGAGGGCCGCATCATCGGGGTATGGAACGCAAGGACGGCGAAGAGCTCCCTTGACGTCTCGATACGCCTATGGGAACCCCTCGAGCCCGCAAGGCAGGCTCAGCTCGAACGGCTTGCCGAAGAGCATGCCACGTTTCGCCAACTCGCCCTGAAAACCTGCACCGTGGAAAGCGAATGAATACCATGTCGAACATCACCGTCAGCCACGCCACCGAAGGAACGCTTGCCGACGTCTGCCTGGACATTCCGAAGCGCGCCCTGACGGTGTTCACCGGACTTTCCGGTTCGGGAAAGTCGACGCTTCTCGTAGACGTGCTGTTCAACGAATGCCAGCGCCAGTATTTGGAAGCGATGGGAATGGAAGGCATTCGAAAGCCGCGCGTCGAACGCATAACGGGGGCCTCCCCTGCCGTTCTGGTAACGCAGTCCGACGTCAACAGAAACCCCCGTTCCACCGTAGGCACCGCAACCGATATCTACACCGATCTGCGCATGGTGTTCGAAAAGCTGCATGTGCGCGCATGCCCATGCTGCGGTGAAGAGATCTGCGCAGCCAATTGCCAGGAAGAAACCGAACGAGACGGCGACGAGTTCTTGGTGTTCATGCGCTGCAGCCTATGCGGGCACCGCATGCGCAAGATCACGCGCACCGAGTTCTCGTTCAACACGAAAGAAGGCGCCTGCCCCGTATGCGAAGGAATCGGCAAGACGCTCGCCATCGACTGGAGCCGAGTCCTGCACGAGGATCGGTCGGTGGAAGACGGAGCGGTCGACGCCTGGAACCATCGATACCAAGCCTACCAAGCCGATGCACTGCAGCGCGCATTTCGCCACTACGGTCTGCCCGACGCAAAGAGCCTGCCCGTCGCCCAGTTCGACAGCCTGCAGAGAGAAATCCTGCTGCAAGGCACGGAAAGCCCTGCGCTCTCGCAGGCGCTTCCAAACGTCGAGCCGCCGAAAACCGTTGCCGCAGGCCGGTTCGAGGGCGTAGAACCCCTGCTCATGCGCCGTCTTGCCGAACGAGAGGGCGCCGCGCGCGACGATCTTGCGCAAGCGTACTTCGCCTCCGCGGAATGCCCCGCATGCAATGGAGAGCGGCTGGGAACAGCCGGCAGGCAGGCGCATATCGACGGCATGCGCCTGCCGGAATTGGCGAGCGCGACGCTCGACGAACTGCAATCCTGGGTCGCAGACCTGGCGGGCGCGCTTTCTTGCGAGCATCGACCGCTCGTCGAGGACCACCTGCGCGACATCGAAACGAAACTGAACCGTCTTCGATCGCTTGGCTTGGATTACCTTTCGCTCGACCGCCAAACCGTTACGCTTTCGGGCGGCGAACTGCAGCGCATGCGCCTGGCCGCCGTGCTCGATTCGGAGTTGACCGACGTCGTGTACATCATGGACGAGCCGACGGCGGGCCTGCATCCGCGAGACACCGCAGGCATGACGGCAACGTTGAAACAGCTCCGCGACAAGGGCAACACGGTGCTCGTCATCGAGCACGACCCCGACGTGATGCGCGAAGCGGATTTCATCGTGGACATGGGACCGGGCGCGGGACGCCGCGGCGGGCGCGTCGTAGCACAGGGAACCGTTGAGGAGATAGAGCGCTCCGGCGCTTCCGTCACGGGTTCCTGGCTGAAAGCCCCTCGACCGGGAAAAACCACGTTTCGCCCCTTCGCAAGCACGGCGCTGGAAGTGCGCAACGCCCGCGTGCACAACCTGCAGGGCATCGACGTGCGAATACCCGAGCAATGCCTGGTCACCGTATGCGGGCCATCGGGGTCGGGAAAGTCGACGCTCGTGTTCGACCTGATAGCTCAAGGAGACCGTCCCGGCACGCAAAACGCCGTTGCGGGCCTGGATCGTTTCGACCGGATAATCCAAGTCGACCAAACGCCCCTTGCCCGCATGAAGCGCTCAAATGTGGCCACGTACGCAGGCGTCTACGAAGGCATCCGCAAAGCCTTCTCCGCCACCGCGCAGGCGAAGGCCGCCGGGCTGACAGCGCGCAGCTTCTCGTTCAACTCCCCGGGCGGGCGATGCGAGCGCTGCGAAGGGCTCGGGCGCGTAAGCAGCAACATGCTGTTCTTCCTGGACGTCGAAACAACCTGCCCCGCATGCCACGGTAGGCGATTCTCCGAAGAAGTGCTCGACGTGCGCTATAACGGGCTTTCCATCGACGAGGCGTTGGCCCTCCCCGTCGACGAGGCGTCAAGCGCCTTCGAAGCGCTTCCGAAATCGGCGCGCGCGCTTCGCTTGCTCGAAGACGTGGGCTTGGGCTACGTGCAGCTGGGACAAACCCTCGCAACGCTTTCCGGAGGCGAAGCCCAGCGCTTGAAGCTTGCAAAGGAGCTGATAACGGGTTCGTCGAAGTCGAGTCTGTATCTGCTCGACGAGCCTACGCGAGGTCTGCATCCCCAGGATGTGGAGCACTTCTTGAACCTTGTAGACAGATTGGTGGACGCAGGCGGAACCGCGATCATCGTGGAGCATAACGCGCACGTGATAAAGCGCAGCGACTGGGTCATCGAGCTGGGGCCGGAAGGAGGCCGCAAAGGTGGGTGCATCGTGTTCGAAGGAACTCCCGCCAAGCTGAAGTCAGCCGAAACGGAAACAGCGCGATACCTGCGCCGAAGCTAACGCACGCATTCCGATCCGCGCCGAATCATGCGCGCCATCGTCGCGCAGGCGACGATGGCGGCAGCCACCACCAGCAACGGTTCGGCCAAAAGCGAGGCGAAGCCGCACAAAGACCCAACGATCGCAAGGCCCCCTTCGCCCCACGGTCGCATGCTGCTCGAGCGCAGGCGCACGGCTTCCAAGCCGAAGCTGAGCACGACGGCGGCGTTCAGCGCAACCGCCAGGACCAACGCCGGCGCAACAGGCGCGCCCGCAGGCAACGTAAACGGAACGGTCGCGCACGAGACTGCCGTCACTAAGCAAAACGCCGGCAAGGAGTCGCCCACGAGCAACGCGAGCGTTCCGTAGGGCAGCTGATCGCGCACGAGCCGCACGCGCATATCGTCGCGAAACGCACGCGTGACCTCGCGCGCCGTCGATGCCAGGCCCACCAGCATCGCCAACCAGAATACCGGCCCCGCAACGCCGTACCCGCCGAGCAGCGCGCTCACGCCGAAAGGCGTTATCCCTGCCCCCAGCATCAAAAGCGCCGGCAGGCCCTCGTACTGGCGCACCAGGGAAAGCGCCGCGCGCGCCACGAGCGCAGCAGGACCCGCAGCCTGCGGCAACCGCAAAAACGGACCGCGCCGAGCCAACTTGCAGCGACGGCGGTAATCCCCCACCGTCGTAGAATCAAGCAGCGAGAAAAACCCGAACGAGCACGTATCGGCGTACAGGGCGTTCTCCTCCACCATGCGCACCCTATCGACCCGCTTCGCCAGCAGCAACAACGCCAAGAACCCCGCGACAAGCAGCCCTACGGCAGCAGCAACCGCCTGCACGACGGCGTTCGATTGCGCAAGCGCACCGGGAGCCCAGGCAATCGCAAGCGCTCCATACGCCACAACCGCGGCCAGCGACGCAAGAGCGAGCATCGCGACAGCCTTCCAACGGCGAATCGTGCGCGGCAAGGCGAGGCGCGCCGCTCCCACGACCCTGCCTGCCGCAAGCGGAACCGCCGTCCACAGCGAAGCGATCAGGGCCGTCGTCAAAGGGTCGACAAACCACCCCAAAGCCGCTCGCATCCCAACGGCGAGCAGATAGCCCGCAGGCGCCGCCACGGCCCCTCCCGCGACCATCGTTATTGCAGCGGATACGCCGACGAGCGCCGTCGACCCGATGGGACTTGCGGCAACGTAGGCGATATCGGGATGGGAAAGCTTGACCCACGATGCGCGCAACCCCCGAAACGAGCTCACCGCGAACACGACCGCCGGCACCGCGAACGTAAGCAGAAGAACGCCGAGGGCCAGGTCAGGACCCAATGCGACGAATGCCTCCCGCACCGTATCGAGCAGCCAGAGCCACATCATAGCCAAGCATATCCCTATGAACCCTACGATGTACGCTTGGTAGCTCCGCTCTCCCCACCCGCGATCGTCGACAAGGTCGGAACCCGTAGCGTGCAGCGCCCGCACCAGGAACGTGCGAGCGTGCCGCACGCGCAGCCGCAGAAGCAATCGCACATCGCCCATGCCGATCAGCCTCGCTCGAAGCCGTCGAAAAGATCGCCCGGCCGCACGTCGCGCACCGTCGACAGCCGCTCGCCCTCAAGATGCAGCAACAGGTCGGGATTCAAATCAGGGACGTTGTGGTGGCAGCTGACCAGCACCGCCGCACCGTCGGCGCGAGCAGCCGACAGCAAAGCGCTCAACCGTCGCGACGCATCTCGGTCAAGCGGTCCGTACGGCTCGTCCAGCAACAGCAGACGCGGCTTGCGCATGAAGGCCAGCACGAGCGCCAGCTTCAATCGCATGCCGCGAGAATACGACGAAGGGAACCGATCCGCATGCGCCGCGAGCCCCAGGTCGTCCAGCAATCGCCGAGCCTCGTCGGCGGCATCGGGCACGCGGTTCGCATCGAGTACGAAGCGAATATGCTCAGCGGCGGTTAAATCGTCGTAAAAGGACGGCACGTCGGGCACAAAGGCGATCTCTCGACGCACAGCGCGATCCGAACCGTCGAACGGCCGCCCGAACACCTCGACCGTCCCTTCGCTCGGCATGCTCCATCCCGCCAAGCATCTGAGCAGCGTGGATTTCCCCGACCCGTTCGGGCCGGTCAGAAAAACAATCTGACCAGGATTGATCCGAAAAGCCACATCGCTCCACACCTCGCTTCGCGCATAGCGAAACGAAAGACCCTCCGCCCGCAGCGCCGGCGTCTTCTCCACTGCCTCGACATCCATGCTCTCACGCTCCTTCGCGACGCATCATAGCGCTTTCAGTCGGGCAAGCAAGCCCGAGAAACGCGGCGAGCGCTCGAGACCATCCAGCACGCCGTCGCGCAGGACGCCGTCTCGAACCTGACCCTTCAACCCCGCTTTTCCGAACAGGGCTTGAGCCATGCGCGGCGTCGACGGATCCTGCCCTCTCGCGCCGGAAAGCCGATCGAAAAGAACATCGGACGGCGGCTTCGGCATCGCATCCTCGTCCATGCCTTCCAAAAGGAGGACGAACCGCTCGAGACACGCTGAAGCGCGGTCCTCGTCGCCCGCGCGCAGAAACGCCGCGAACGCGTCTCCCCAGAACATGCCCACCATCATCGGATTGTCGTCCTCGAAGGCGAACCCTCGGACCATCGCTTCGCCCGCCCGCACCAGCGCCTCGACGCGCTGGCGGTCCTCCTCGATCGACAGCTGGAAAACAATGCTGTTGAACGCGCCGGTAGATCCGCAATACAGCGACTCTTGAAGCAGGCGCAAGCAAGACTCCCGGTCGCCCTTCATGTCGTACAACCCGGCCAGCATGTCGTCGATCGGGGCGCACCGATCGGGCTTGAGCGCTTCCAAAAGACGGATCGCGGCTTCCACGTCGCCCGATACCGTCATCATCGAAGCGCGCATGATCTTCACGTTCCTGATCAGCTCAAGGTCCTCCGCGCAAGCTTCCACGCGATCGAACAGCGCGCCGGCGCGCCGCACGTTCTCTTCCCGACGCTCTTCGTCCGCCGTCGCTCGAAGGACGTAGAGCATCCCTATATGCACGAGCAAATCCCAGCACGCATAATACGACGCCGCAAGATCCTCCATACGCTCGTACGCAGCATCGGGATCATCGCCGAACTGCTCGAGCAGCTCGGCGTACAGCTCGCGCACGCGTTCCTTGCTCACCTGAGGACGATAGTCGAACAGCTCGTCGAGCGTAAGATCGAAGTACGCCGCGATGCGCGGCAGCAGGGTCGTGTCGGGCAGGCTTTGCCCCAGCTCCCACTTCGACACGGCAGCCTTCGTCACGCCCATGTGCGCAGCCAGGTCCTCTTGCGTCACGCCGATCGCTCGACGCTCTCGTGCAATAACGTTTCCAATGTTGATATCGTTCATGGTCGGTCTTTCTGAAGATTGCGACGGCTGTACGGCCCAAGCGCATGCGCGGGCTTGAACTCAGTATGAGAGAACACCGCCGCTTGACGCAAGCGAGGGCTTGTTGACCGCAGGCCGCTTCAGTCAACCCCTCGCAACCGAAACGGCCTGCTATCCTTGACCAAACGACTCCCATGATCGGAGGATCCATGAACGCAACGTTCACGCTACCGCCCTCATCTGGTCGCAACCGCAATCTACCCCTGACGGCGGGCCTGCTTGCATGCCTTGCCCTTTACACGATCGACGCGGTTTGCCTTGCGTTCGTTCCGAACGAAGGACGCACCCTCGCTGCCAACATCGCCGTGCCTTTCGATCTGATGGTGTGCGTGCCCGCAGCTTTCTACTTGCTGGTGATCAAGCCCCGCAAGCTATCGCCCGTAGCCGCGATCCCCATCGTATACGCAGGCTTCGTCGTGTCGATGCTGGTCATGCAGCCCGGATCGTTTTCCCTGCTGACCGTGCTGCTTCCGATGATGCTCGCCGTGGAAGCGATCATCCTTGTACGCGAGATCGCCCGCTTCTTGCGCGTTTTTCGCGCGGCGCGAAAAGAATCCACCCGCCCGATAGTATGGTTCGAAAAGCCGTTTTTCGAGCTCAGCCGCAACGAGACCGCATCGCGCCTCTGCGCGCTCGAATGCTCTATCTGGTATTACGTGCTTGCCTCATGGCGCTCGAAGGCCGACGTGCCCAACGGCGCCCGTCCGTTTTCCTGCCATAAGGAAAGCGGGTACCTGGCGCTTTCAGGAGTGATCATGGCGTTGCTTCCCATCGAGGCCCTGGTCACGCATTTGCTGGTGGCGAAATATTGCGAACCGGCCGCCATCGCGCTGACCGTGCTTACCGCCTACACGCTTGTTTGGTTCATCGGGAATACGAGGGCGGTGGTCCTCAACCCTCTTCTGGTGGACGACACGTCCGTAACGGTGCGCTGGGGAGCCTACTTCAGCGAGCGCGTGCCCTTCGCTTCCATAGCGCGCATCGACCGCCGGGAAGAACCCGACGTTCCCAAGAGCGAGCGACTGAACATGGCCGTCATGGGCGCGCGGCCCTGTTGGATCGTGCTGCACGAACCGCGCATCATGCGGACCCTTCTTGGAAAGCCGCGCGCAGTGCGAGCCATAAACGTCTCGCCCGACAATGCGTCCGATTTCGAGAAATCGATCGCCGCACAGCTGTCGAAACGCTAGCGGTCGGACACGTCGACGAAGCGCACGCGGTTCTTGCCCGCGCGCTTGGCCCGGTACAGCGCGCGATCGGCAACGCGGAACAACCCCTCGTACGTATCGGCGTCCAGCCCCGCAAGCGCGCATCCTGCACTCAACGTCACGGGGCCGTCGAAGCCTTGCAGGCATTCCGCCTTTCGACCCAGTTCGCACGCGAACTCCCAAGCGCGGGAGCGATCGGCATCGGGCAGGAACACCGCGAACTCGTCGCCGCCCACACGCGCGGCCGTCCGTGCCTCGCCCTCCAGGGTCGACTCCATCGCCTGCGCGACGTGCACAAGCAGGTCGTCTCCCACCGGATGCCCGAACGTATCGTTGACCAGCTTGAAATCGTCCACGTCGAACACGAGCAGCGCCCCGCAGCCGTTCGTCAGGCAAGCGGGCAAGGCCCGATCGACCAAGCTCGATACCGTTCCCTGGTTGAACAGCTTCGTAAGCGGGTCGCGCCGCGCCTGGTCCACCAGATCGTCGATCAAGCGACGCTCGTCGGTAATGTCTTTCCAGCTTCCCACCGTTTTCGCCACGCTGCCGTTCCGGTCGCGAAGAAGCGTGACGTGTATGCGAACCCATCGCCATTCGCCCCCGTGTATCGGCACCACGTGGCGAACCTCCATAACAGCCGAATCCTCTGACTGCAGCGCCTCGGAAAGCCGAGCGTAATCTTCCGTGCGCATGCGCGTTCCCTTTTTGATCATATCCGAGTAGCAGGGGAAGCGCCGCTCCTCGCTGGACAGCTCTTCGCCCGAACCGGAGATTCGCTCGTATTCGACCAAAACATCTTGCACGTTGTCGTACTCGAACAGAACGTCCGTCACGCTGCGCAGCGCGATTCGATACCGCTCCCGTTCCAATTCAAGGGTTTGAGTCTTCTCGCGCAGCAGCCGCTGCAAGTACTCGTAGCTTTGAGCGCCCGCCTCGAACGGAAAGTACAACTCGTCTTTCATCGCCTGGTAGGGATTGGACACATGCACATGGCGGATGAGCAACCGTCCGTCGGATTCGACCAGATAATAGCTGCACCTTTGGTGCTCCTCGAGAACCATGCCCGTGCTCTCATCCGTGCGAACGCGATAACGACCCATGACCAGGCACGTTTCGCTCGTAGTGCTTGCCAAGCAGAATTCCTCGTCGGAAACCACGCAGGCGGGAGTGAGCGGCGCCTGTTCGACGAAGTACGCCACGATGGCGGCCTTGTCCGTGAAAAACTCAACCTCGCCTGCGCCTATCCACGAAAAATCGTCCGTAAAGCGAGAGAGCACGACGTCGATCGCCGTGCCGGAATAAAACAGCCGAACGGTATCGGCCACGAATTCGATCGCTTGCCCAAAGAGCGGATTCATCGGCCCTCCTCCCCCGCATGCCTTGCCTGCGCGTGCACGCGCATAAAACTCTCTCGGGGAGTATACAACCTCGACCGCTCCTCGGGGGAGACAACGAGCAAAAACGTAGCAGGAAGATCAGCTATTGGCAATGAACACGAGGCCGATAAAGCCAACGACAAGAAACGTGCAGCACAGGCCCACCGTATTGCAGACGCGCCGCGCGCGGGCATCCGACCCCGCGATTCTTCGCGTCACCGCGTACAATCCCAAACCAACCGCGGCGCCAAGCGTGTTGGCAATCAGATCGGTCGCATCCGACGCTCCCGCCGCAAAAGCAAACTGCAGCACCTCGAACGCCAAGCTGGTCGCCGCCGCAAACGCCAAGCCGATCGCGAGCGGTCGCTTTCCCAACAGCATTCCCATGTACAGGCCGAACGGAACGAAGACCACTAGGTTCTGCACGACTTCGGAATAATCAGGCTCGCCGTTCACAACCAGCGCGCCCGCCAAGGGCACCACGTTCACGCTGCGCATCGTACCGAACACGTCCAACGAAACCTGCATCTTGAACAGGATCGCCCACACGAGCACCACTGCGTAAATCGCGAACAGCGCCCCTGAGATTCCGCGGCTCCCCAGCACGGACCGCCCGCCCGCCGATACCTCGCCCATGACCTTCGACCCCTTCCCCGGCGGCCGCGCAGACCCCCGATCTTTCCGTTGCCAGCCCATGGTAGCCAAGCAGGCGAAACGGCACGACGAAAGGTCAGCTTTCGTTTCCGCAGGTTAAGAAAAATTAAGAGAGCTTTAAGGGACTTCGGGAACACGAGCCTTTTCGTTTTAAGCACCCGAATTCGCGGGGCGCTGCGGGGTATCGTGCCCCCAACGCACAAAAAAGCCGAGCGCTGCATGCGCCCGGCCTGGTGTTTCGTGGAGCCAGTGACAGGACTCGAACCTGCAACCCACAGTTTACAAAACTGTTGCGCTACCATTGCGCCACACTGGCCCGTTGCGAAAACGTGCCCGAGTATTGTACGACATCGCTCGCGATTCGCAAAGCGCCCGCAAGAAATGCATGATAAGCCGAACCGATTCTTCGCACCTCGAGGCTCTGCGCAGCGCACGCCAACGCACGCACCGCGCCCCGCAGCGCGCCGCAAGCCGAGCGAAGCCCCTCCTACTGAGACGACCCGGGCTCTTCCACCCGCAACGCGCGATACAGGCGATCGGGCACCAAGCTGACCAGGTCGTCGGTCCAGCGCACCAGGTCGGTCGGCGCATCGGATCGGAACCAATCGTTGAGCACCTCGCACTCCAGCTTCGAGAAAATCTCCACGATGAAGCGCATGTTGTCGTTCACGGTAACGTGGCGGTACTTTTCAAGCGTTTCCAGCAGAACCGTCTTACGGTTCTCGGGCATGACCGTCTGGCCGAAAGGCGTGTTGATGCTGTACTGGATCGACTTGCGGTAGAAATCGCGCTCCTGATCGATCAAGCGTAGATGGTGGTAGTACCCCGTTTTCCAGTCGACGGTTCTCCCGATCTCGTTCAGGTAGAACTGTCGACAGAAGATGGAGTGCCACCAGGGAATGTCGTACTTGCTTTGGAAATGGCGGTAGAACGTCTGGCGCGAGATGCCGGCATTCTCGCATATCTCGGCAATCGTGATGCGATCGAGCGACTTGTCGACAGCATGCAGTATCTTCATTTTCGTTCGCAACTCCGGCGACCCGAAAATATCCTGGCCATGCGCAAGATCCGGCAGCATGCAAAGCCTCCTCTTTGAACGTTCCCTTACCCAGTCCCCTGCAAGAAATCTGTCCACCGAATTAAACATACCCCACAAAAACGCCTGACAGCACGTTACATTCTTGCACAATCGTCCGGTCTAGTTTACATGCATCCCCTTTGATTCCGCAACACGGACATACTGCGGGCCTTGTGCAAACCCCCCACGACACCCGCCGCGCCACGACCTTTGAACAGCCGCGCGGCGGCCATCACAATATCTTCACAGAGGTGGACATGCCACCCGAAAACCTTGGCGGCAACGCAGGATGCGCTGCCGGAGAAAGGAGACTGTCATGGCGAAGATAGTCAATTCTTGGAACGACTGGGATCCGTTGAAGCGCGTCATCATCGGCCGCTGCGACAACTCGATGATCCCGCCCGAGGAGCCCGCGACCTCCGAGAAGGTTCCCGTCGACTCCGAGATGCGCGGCATGTGGGGCCTTCGCCCGCTGCGCACGGTCGAGGTCGGCAACGCCTGCCTCGAGAACCTCGTCAAGGCCGTCGAGGAGCGCGGCGTGGTCGTCGACCGCCCGACGCCCCTGCAGTGGAACCAGGCCATCGGCACGCCCGACTTCCGCAACGACTCCATGATGACCTGCATGCCGCCCCGCGACATCCTGCTCACCATCGGCAACGAGATCA
>NZ_DBFOSR010000116.1:0-8835 GCF_048427265.1 Paraeggerthella sp. | reverse complement strand
ATTGACCAACCAAAAACCCGTTCCCGCCCCAAAAAAGTTGTTTTGGGCTCGACAATGTACCTTATAAGTATTATGGACTTCCTTATATTTTATTGCACGGATCGTGAGACAATGGGCAAACAACACTCGGTGCAAGGAGGGCGCTCATGACCGAAGTCCGCGATGTCGAACTGGCTCGCCTCTTCATGTGTGCCGAGCGCAATCAACTGTGCCTTGTGCCCTCGAGCCCGCGCATCCGAGAACTCTTACGCCGGCAAATCAATCAAGGGGAAGCCATTCGCCCAGTTCGCGGCATGTATGCACGAGCTTCGTATTGGCAGGCTCTTGCGAAACCCCAGCAAGCGATGCACATCCTTCGCACGTTGCAGAAGCTGCACCCCGACTGGATCTTTTGCCACGAATCGGCAGCGATTGCGTTTGGCCTGCCCGTCGCGTTCAGCCAAATGGACGCAATCCATGTCGAAACATCTCGTGCGAAACGCAACGCGTCGCCATCCAGCATCCGCTGGCATGTGATTGAAGATGATGAACCCGCTCTCGTCCGGGGTCTTCGCGTTACCTCCCTCACTCGGACCGCCTTTGATTGCATGCGAACGACCAGCTTCAAGCAAGCCTTGGCTATCGCCGACGGCGCACTACGCTGCACTGGAAATGCGCCAAGCTGGTTCGCTGCTCGCTTCAAGCGCCTAGGCACAACGTACCCAGGCATCAATCAAGCCATAAGAACCATGTACTACGCCGATCCCCTGAGCGAAAGCGGCGGAGAATCCATTGCGCGCGCCACTATGATTGAGCAGGGGTTCGCGCTCCCCTGTCTCCAGGTTGCTTTTCCGCGGCCGCTCGACCCGCAACGTTCGTTCCGCGTCGATTTCCTTTGGACGCGAATGGACGGCAGCAATGTCATTGGCGAATTCGACGGCATGCAAAAGTACGAATGCGACGCATTCCGCAACGGTCGAACGCCGATGCGCGTCCTTGCCGACGAGCAGCACCGGGAGTCGCAGCTTACCCTCCACGGCATGCCTATCGTGCGCTTTTCCTACAAAGACGTGATGGACGCCGATCGTTTCGCAAGGCTCCTTGAACGCTACGGTATCCCCCGAAGCGACGAAATCGCGCGCGCCGAACGCCGTCTCGCTCAAACAAAATCGAGCACAGCACAGCTATTCACGGTTGAAAGCTTGCCAGGCTAGCGGCGCGAACCACCCGGCCGGTTCGCAAGGCATCCTTGGCCGTCAAGCCACGCACTTCGAACGGCGACGCAAGCTACAGCGGCTCCAACCTCCAACCCGCTAGAAAAACACCTTCGCGGCGTGCTCGTAAAAGCCCTCGTGCTGATGACGCAGCAAAACGGTGGGGGCTTCGCCTCGGCTGACGTAGATGCGACGCACCGGACGATCGAACGACAACAGCTCCCCATCGGCAAACAGGGTGGCGTCGCGTCGGGCCGCGTCGCGCGGCAAGCCCATTTCCACCACGTCGTTCGATGCGGTCACGATGGCGCGCGAATGCAGCGTATGCGGCGCGAGCGGCACCACCACCAGCCCCGTGAACCCGGGCGCCACCAAAGGACCGCCCGCCGACAGCGCGTAGGCCGTCGAGCCCGTCGCCGTGGCAACCACCAGGCCGTCGCCGCGCATTTCGGCAACGTGCGAACCGGAAACCCCCAACGTGAAATCGATGACGCGACCGTTCGCGCCGCGCGTCACCGCAAGTTCGTTGAGCGCGAAGAAGCTACGAGCGCCCGCCTCGCACGGCGATGCCGCATCGCACGAGGGTCCTTCCCCGTCGTCATCGTCGCTCCACGGATCGGGCTCGCCCTCGCATACAACGTCGATGCGCAGGTTCGCGCGCTGCTCGGCCACCACGTCGCCCGCCAAAGCCGCGGCCACGATGGCAACCACGCCGGCATCGCTCGAATTCGCCAAAAAGCCCAAGCGACCGAAATTGATGCCCAGGATGGGCACCCCGGTCGTACCGATCTGGCGCGCCGTGCGCAGGATCGTGCCGTCGCCGCCAAGCACTACCGCCATCTCCACGCCCGCCGCCAACGCGGCGTTCAAGCTGTCGTGGTCGCATGCACACGAAAGCTCGGTGGAATCGACCAGCGTGTACTCAACCCCCTGCGTGGCCAGGTACGTTGCCAATAGCAGCGAGGCGTCCACGGCTTTCGAGTTGGAATTATTGCGTACGATGAGGATGTGCATGAAGGTCTTCTTTCCGGGTTTGCTATGATGGGCCATTATATCCGATGCATAAGGAAGCGTCCCTCCATGTCCGACAAGCTCGCACGAGCTCAACATATGCGCCCCGCCGACCCCGGTTCCACCTCGGAGATATTCGTGGGCGGTCGCCACGCAGGCCTCGATCGCACCGCCATCGCGGCCGCGGTCGCCCAGACGGTCGTGCCGAAGCCGGAGCCGCGCCACGACCCCGCCAGCGCGAAGGCGCGTCTGCGTTCGGCGGCTCCAGGAGAGACGTCCGAGATATTCATCGGCGGGCGCCATGCCGGACCCGACCGGACCACGCCTCCGCGCGACCCCTTCGAACCGCAGACCCCCGACCCGCGCGATGCCGCGAAAGCAGCCGCGCGGAGCACGCGCGAAGAGCGCGCGGCCTTTCCAGGTTCCACCTCGGAGCTGCCCATCATCAGCAAGCATGGCGGAACGGACAAGACCATCACCCCCTCGCCAGAGCCCGAGGAAACAACCGTTGCGGTCGGGTCGTCGGCCGCGCTCATCAGCGCATGCACCCTGATCTCGCGCGTGCTCGGCTTCGTCCGCACCTGGGTCATGGCGTTCGCGCTGGGCTCTACGCTTCTGTCGAGTTCCTATCAAGTGGCGAACAACCTTCCCGCTCAGCTGTACGAGCTGGTGATAGGCGGCATGATCGTGACCGCCTTCCTGCCCGTGTACCTGTCGGTGAAAAAACGCCTGGGGCGTGAGGCTGGCAACGAGTACGCCTCGAACCTGCTCACCATCGTCGTGCTGCTGCTGGGCGTGGTGTCGGCGCTTTGCATCGCGTTTCCGGGAGTCGCCATTTATACGCAAAGCTTCTTCTCGGAGCAATCCGAAATGGCGCTCTCCGTGTTCTTCTTCCAGTTCTTCGCCATCCAGATCGTGTTCTCCGGTGCGACGGCTATCGTATCGGGCCTACTCAACGCCAACAGGGACTACCTTTGGTCGTCGATCGCCCCGGCGGCGCAAAGCGTGGTGGTCATCGCTTCGTTTCTGCTGTACGCAGCGGTCGCCCCGCAAGACCCCGAGCTTGCGCTTTACATCATAGCCATCGGCAACCCCCTGGGCGTGTTCGTTGCGCTGGCTATCCAGCTGCCCGCCCTCAAGCGCAACGGCATCCGCATCAGGCCGCGCATCAACCTGCGCGATCCCGCCTTGCGCGAAACGCTGGGGATCGGCGTGCCGGCCGTGTTCGTCATGCTGTGCTCGTTCGCGGTGGTGTCGGTCCAGAACGCGGCGGCCTACAGCTTCGCCTCGAACGGGCCGTCCATCCTGTTGTACGCGCGCCAGTGGTTCACGCTGCCCTACGCATTTTTGGCCGTGCCCATCACCACCGCCATGTTCACCGAGCTGGCCGACATGCAAGCCGAGAACAACATGGAAGGCGTGAAGCGCGGCATCATAGGGGGCACGAACCAGATCCTGTTCTTCATGATCCCGTTTGCCATGTACCTCATGGTGTTCTCGTTGCCGCTGGTCACGCTGTACAATGCAGGCGCGTTCACCTCCGAGAACGTCGCATCCATCGCCTCGTACATGGCGGTGCTGGCGCTTGCCTTGCCCGTGTACGGCGTCAACACGTACCTGCAGAAGATCTTCAGCAGCCTGCGCAAGATGGGCGTGTTCGCAGCGTTCAACTTCATGGCCGGCGCCGCTCAGATCGCACTCACCGTCTACGGCGCCGCCAACATCGACCGGTTCCCCATCGAGATCATCGCCGTTGCGGAGGTGCTGTTCTACGTGGTGGCGGACCTGTGCCTGTTCGCTTACCTGCGCAGCCGCCTGGGGGCGTTCGGCCTGCGGTCGGTGGTGAAGGCATGCTTCTCCGGCCTGGTGTTCGGCGGCTTGGGAGCACTGGCCGGCGGCGGCGTACTGTATGCGCTGCAAGCGTTCGTCGCCCCCATCGCCGGATCGATCCCTCTGGCCTTGACGTACGTGCTCGTCGGAGGAATCGTGGCGCTGCTGGTGACGTTCGGCCTGTCCATCAAGCTGCGCGTACCCGAAGCCGCGTTCGTCGGCTCGCTCATCGGCAAGGTGAAAGGCAAGCTGTCCCGCGGATAGCGCAAGAGGTTAGAGCTTTGGAAAACGCCTGTCGCGCATCATGATATGATGTTGCGGTTCGATACTTCGCCTCTGGGGAAACGGTGTTATGAATTTCAAAGCTCTGAGCGGCTCTTCTTCTTGGCTCGCAATTGTTGGCGCAAGTTTTTTCTGGACTTGGATGGATCGGGCGATGTTCGGGGACTCCCTGTACTTCGTGCTGGCCGACCGAAAGGGGCTTGATCTTGCGCAAGCGCCTGAGTTAGCCCAGGAATCGTTCATAGTCATGCTAACGGCAAGCGCCATCGTGTTTCTTGCACTGGCCGTCGCCGCCAAACGGCAGACCTCATCGATATGGAGCGTCAAGACCACCTTGGTCGCAGCAGTAGCAGGCGCAATTTCTACGGCATCCATCCTTCTTGCCGCAAGCGCCAATATGACTGCGCTTGCTATGGCAGGGGCTTTCGTCACGGGCTCGTCAATGGCTGTGCTCAACATTTCATGGGGCCGCATCTGCATCGCCCAAGGACCCGCCAAAGCCATGACCCACATTGCAGGCGCTTGGGCGTTGGGACTGGCTATCAACATCCTTACCGAAGGCTTGGTCCCCATCGCAGAAGGCACCTTCATAATCGTTTTGCCCCTCGTATCTTTCGCGCTGTACGCAATCGATGCGAAACTCCAGCACACGGACCCTTACCGCATTGATCAAGCGGAGCAAACACCCGAACAAACCATGACCGCGAAAGCGCACGTGCTGGGAGTCGACGTTCGATTTCCTGCGTTCATCCTTGTATTCTGCATCGCTTTCGGACTCATGTGCAGCTTCGAGATATTCTCTCCCGCCGCCACCGAGCGTCAAACGATCATCGACATCGTCGGATTACGAGGCATCGTGTCGTTGCTGTTCTTTATAGCCAGCCTAACGGCGCCCGCGCGACGCATGGAATCGCTTTTCAATGCGTGCCTTTCCTTCATGGTGTTTGGCCTGCTGGTTATGACCGTAGGGCTTTACACCAACGACGTTCAGGGCCTGACCCGCATATTCATCCCCATCGGCTACGCCGGATTCGACATTTTGGTATGGACGCTGGTTGCTTTCTATGCGAAAACGACGGCAACGTCCCCCCTGCGCATCCTCGCCGTCGCCATGGGGGCCGAGCAAGCCGGCATTCTGGCTGGACAGCTCATTGGCATTGCATTGGGAGGATCAGCGAACGCAACGAACAGCATCATGATGATGGCATTAAGCTATCTGCTGCTGATTGCGGTTATGGGACTAGCACGCCTGTGCACCGTTCTGTGGCGCCGCCAACGCGATGATGTAGAAGCGAGCACGGCGGACAGCTCCCTAGACGCCTGCGACAAGCAGGAAGACCACCTCGATCGCTTTGCGGACGCCTACGAGCTCACCGCACGCGAAAAGGACGTCTTCGCCCTTTTCGCCGAAGGCCGCAGCGCACCCTATATCGCAGAAATGCTGGTTCTGTCCGAGAACACGGTGAAGACCCACCTGCGACACATCTACACCAAGTGCAACCTGCATAACCGTCAAGAGCTGCTAGACGCTATCGAGGCTTTCAAGCGCTAGCCTCGCACACCAGCTTTCCCGAAAGCAAAAGCCAGGCCGAACGTACGCTCGGCCTGGCTTTTGCAAGGGAGGGACTCGAAACCTTGCTGCCGATCGCTCAAGCAGCAAGTCGGCTCGCTTTACGCGCGAAGCAGATCGTGAGCTTGATTGGCAGCAGAGCGACCACCGTTCAAGCACTCGGCGCTCGCAGATCCGGGGACATCCATGGGATAGACGTCTCGATACAGCATGATACCGTCAAGGCCGATAACGAACACGTTCTCCATGACGCCGCCCTTTTCCAAAACGGGGCGGAACTTGCGGTCGGTTCGAACGCCGCCCAAAGGTCCTTCCATGCATTCGTGAATCTCACAAATATAGAAGGGACCTTGAGCAATAGGCGTCAAGTATTCGGCCTTCTTGCCGTACAAATCATCCACGCCGGCAGCGCATTTTGCATTGCAGTCGTCTACTGCAGCCTGCAGCGCCGCAGCGTCGAGGCCGGCTTTTTCAGCTACGGCAGCCAGCGTATCCGCTCGCCATACGTCGTCGCCTTCGGCAATGATCTTTTCCATTTGCTCGGTGATATCAACGCCCCAGTCGGAAATAGCCTCGGGGTTGTATTGAGCGATCTGCTTGTCGTAAATAGCCTGATCGAACACGCTGAAGCAATGACCATTCTGATTGTGAATCGGCGCAGACTGCGTGATAACGTTCTCGACCACAAGCGCGCACGACTCGTCCACGAAGCGATCGCAGTCCTCGTTGACCCAAAGCATGGGGCCGCCGAAAGCGAACGCCGACCACTGAGGACCGAACACTTCCACCTGATGAGAAATTCGGTTGTACTTCAAATAGCAAACACCGGAGAACTCGGCAGCTCCCGCAGCCAAAGCCATGTTCACGCCGTCTCCGAAATGGCCGGGCGTGCCGATGCGTTCAAGCGTCTCCAGATTGAAGCCCCATTTGGTCAGGCGACGATCATCGTTGGCGAAGCCGCCCGTAGCCAGCACCACGACCTGCGCCTGATACTGAACCAAATCGCCGAACGCGTCGATAGCGTACACGCCGTTGACCTTGCCCGATTCGTCGTAGCTGAACTCGAGCGCGCGATTGTTCAAGCGAATGTCCGCGCCCTTCTCGCGCAAGCGAGCCTGCATGGGCAGAACATAGCCCACGTACGCGGCACCATCTTCCCACCAATGGAACGAGTTGACTTTGCCCGCCACCGCTCCGCAAGGATAGTTGTCTATCAGACCGCTCAGCTTGCATCCGCACGTATCCACCAGCCACTCGATATTGTCCGCGGAAGCATCGATAAGGTCCTTGTACAGCAATCCATCCGGGCACCACTGGGCCTTGCCCAGTTCTTCTTGCATGATGATAGAGCGATCGCACGAAACGTTCTGCTCTTTCTGGAAACGGGAATCGACGGCGAACGTGCCCTCCACGCCTTGACCGTTGCCGCCCAGCGTGGCCTGGCCTTCCAGCAAAATGAAATCGTCGCCGTTTTCGGCGGCCTGCACAGCACATGCAAGCCCCGCAAAACCGCCGCCCACGATGACGATGCCGGTGGATATAACCTCGGTAACCTCTTCGGGATTCACGACGATACCCGAGCAGTTAATGGTCTCCCCGTTGCCTGCGGCCACGCCAGAGCCGCTTTTTTCAGCGGATTGGGGAGCGCAGCCAACCAGACCGCAAACAGCGGCGCCCGCTGCGCCCATAGCGCCCAAAGTAAGAAAGTTCCTACGAGATATAGTCTCCATGATGATGCTCCTTTACGTAAAGTCGGATCACTTAGTTCTTGGAAAAGCCCTTGTCAGCACTGTAAGAAATCGACGCTCCGTTCACCTTCATGCTTGCATCGGTAACGGAATAGCGATAGTTCACCTGAGTGCTGTCTTCTCGTGCAGTGCTCGCCTGCACAGCCTGAATGGACACCGTGATCTGCACGTCCTGAACATCAAGATCTGCAACCTTCTTATACTTCAGAAGCTCATCGAAAAACTCCGCATAAGCCGGATCGTCCTGAGAGATGACGGCCGGGCTGTCGGCATCGGTCAAGCCCATGTCCATCATCGTGAACAAATCGCCAGCAGCCATAATGACCTGCTTGGCATTGGTCCGATCCTCGGTCGCCACCTCCGAAGACGACGTTCCCCCGCCGCATGCAGACAGCCCCAGCATTGCAGCCAGCGCAAGCGAAACGAGTGCGATAAGCCCTACCCTTATCACGCTCTTCGCAGCAGTTGCATTCCCTTTCATAGTTCCCCTTCCCTAGATGTAAATCGCTTCGCATTTTTGCGATGCGCTTCGCATGTTGAAGGAACCAGAAGGGGCCCGCGACACACGAAACTAACGAAACCGCCCTTTTTGACGACTTCACCAGAAAAGGATTACCCTGCCGTTCACCCTGTTCAGATAGCATGTTTTGCAATTTGGTCACGAGAGCGCGCTTGCATCCTTCGCTGATCGCGACCCGCTTTCTCGCCTCTTCGCCTTTCTTGCGCATGCGCGCCCTGCGCCGCCTTTGCGAAGAAGGTCCGCGCACGAAAAACCGCCCTCGCTGGCAGCTTTTGACGGTTTGAGGTCGTTTGACCCGGCGTACCGGGCGCCTGCGTAAGCGCAGCGAAACGGCTCAACGCTGTGACCAGGTAAAATGGAATCCGAGCCAAGGGACGGCGAAAGCGGTGCCCGAATCGACAACCCCTAACCGTCAAAAGCTGCCAGCGAGGGCGGTTTTTCGTGCGCGGACCTTCTTCGCGAAGGCGGCGCAGGACGCGCATGCGCAAGGAAGGCGAAGAGGCGAGAAAGCGGGGCGCGATCGGCGAAGGATGCAGGCGCGCTCCTGTGATCTAATTGCAAAACATGCTATCTGAACAGGGTGAACGGCAGGGTAATCCTTTTCTGGTGAAGTCGTCAAAAAGGGCGGTTTCGTTAGTTTCGTGTGTCGCGGGCCCCTTCTGGTTCCTTCAACATGCGAAG
>NZ_DBFOSR010000115.1:0-15905 GCF_048427265.1 Paraeggerthella sp. | reverse complement strand
GTCCACCAGCGTGTCGCCGAGCATCTTGCGATAGCGCGAATGATCCCATGTGGAGTTGAAGTCGCCCATGATCAGGTATTCGTCGTCGTACTGGCGAAGCGAGCTCAAGTTGCGCAGGCTTTCGTTCCAGAATCCCCGCGTGCCCGACTTGGGCGACGTGGGATGCGTACTGACCAGGCGCACCGTATGCGACCCGGCGGTTACCGTGGCGGCGGGGGCGGCAGACCCCGTGATGGGCAGAATGCTCGAAGACGCGTCACTCATGGGAGCGAGCACGTAGAGGACGTTGACGCCGCCGTTGTCGTAGGGGCCGGGATCGCCGAACACGTGGTACGGAAGCAGCTCGTCGATGCCGGCCGCAGAGAGTCGCTCGATCAGCGAGGCGCTGACTTCCTGGAGCGCCAGGACCTCGACGCGCTGGTCGCGGACGATCGAAACGATCTGGTCGGCATCGGCCAAGCCGTTCTTGGTGTTGAGGGTCATAATACGCATGACGGCGTCGGTGGACGTCTGAACGGGAACAGGCTCCACCGCCTTCGGCGCTATGCGCGAAGCGGGCAAGAAGAACCCCACGTGCCAGAAAACCTGGCACGCCAAGCAAAGCGCCGTGAATGCCGAGAGCGCTTTTCGCCTGGTGAACGCCGCAAGAAGAAGCACGACCGCGCTCGGGACGGCGAACCACGGAACGAACGCCGCCACTTCGGGAATGAGCCGCCCGTTGCTGAGGACGGAGGGCGCGTACCGCGAAGCCATGCCGACGACGAGGAAGGCCGTCAACGCCCACAAGAGAACGCTTGCGATCGTGCGCCCAATAGAGTGCCTGGGTCGTGCGTTACGAGCAGCGTGCTGTCCTTCGTTCGGCTCCATAGATCCCTCGCTTTCGAATGGCGTGCGCGGAAAGGCCAATCTATCACACTTCGACAAACGACACAGCATCGGGGACATCATGGCTCCCATCGTCTCGAACGACCTTAGACCTCCATAGAAAGACTCGAAACTCGTACGATGCATTTGTTCATATGACGGGTTGTTATCAAATAATGGGATCAGTATAGTAACGCCCTTGGAGAATGTCGGAGATGATGTCCGCGACAGCACCATCGGAAAGAGGATCGTCGTCCACAACCCAAGCAAGAAGCAGGTTCGTCAACCCACCCGCGAGAAAGGCATCGGCATATCCGCGCGTACGTCGAGGGTGCTTTCCTTGCACTTTCTCCGTTGCGAGAGAAATAGCACACAGAAGTTCATCATATACGAGCGCATCAAGGCCGTTACGATACAGCATGCAAAGAAACGTGCGATCTCGTTCGAACGGAAGCAGCAGATCGCGAACGACATCGGACAAATCTACGATTTCACGCTTGTCGATGTTCTCGAACCCACGCCTTAGCTTGATGCGCAAGAACATGCGTATCACCTCGTCTTTTCCATTAAAAAGCTGGTAGAAGGTCTGCCGCGATACTCCAGCTTGCGCGCAAAGCCCCGTAATGGTGATCTTTTGATAAGGTCTAGATTTCATAAGCTCGTATAACGCCCAAGCTAATGCATGTTGAGATTTGAGCGCCGATGGATTTTTTCCAGAATACATGACGGATTTCTTTCTTTGTCAGGTTAGTGACACCGCGTGCTTTGACGCGGGAGAAAGCATCCGATAAAGTCTAACAAATGTCAATGTTACGACTTGTTGATGGCGCCCTAGAAGGCGCCATTACTGCCGAAAGGAGAAGCTCACTACATGCATCAAAAAGTTCAGCCTCGTTTCATGGCCACTTTGGCGGTTTTGCTATGCGTAAGCATAATGGGATATTTAGCCCAAACCATCTTCGCTACTGGATTGCCTATTTTCATGGACGAATTTGGCGTAGACTCCGGTATGGCGCAATGGGCGTCCACCTCTTACTCGATCGTCTTGGCAGTCATGATTCCCCCCACTGCCTACATTACCCATCGGTTCACAACCCGTCAGGTTCTTCTCAGCTCTCTCGTACTGCTTACCGTCGGTTCGGTAGCGGGTTTTTTCGCGCAGAGCTTTGCAATGCTCGTATTAGCACGCGTATTGCAAGCAGCCGGTACAGGAGTTTTATACCCTTACCTCCAAATTGCCATTTTCAAGGTGCTCCCGCAACATCGCTGGCAGCTTGCCATGGGCGTTGTTGGATTGGTTATCTGCGTAGCACCCACCATAGGGCCAACGCTAGGCGGCGTGCTGATAGACTCGCACGGCTGGCGTTTCGTGTTCGCCATGCTGGCTGTTGCAAGTTGCGTTATGACCGTAGTGGCTTTCATAGTCGCACGCAACCTTACAGACAGCGAAAAGAGCGCTCTTGATTTCGTCTCTCTTGCACAATCGGCCATACTCTGCGTGGGCATTATCGTCTCGTTTTCCAATATAAGTTCATTTGGCGTGACGAGCCTATTCGTATGGGCGCCTCTCGCGATCGGCGTGTTGACTGCCGTCCTGTTTGTTCGTCGCCAGAATAGGCTTTCACATCCTTTTTTGAACTTAACAGTATTCAAAAATCAGCGCTTCAACATGGGAACGCTCATCAACGCTCTTATGAACTTTGTCAACTTGGGAGTCACGTTAGTTGTTCCCATTTACGCACAAAGCATGTGTGGGTATTCTGCAACACTTTCCGGCATGCTCTCGCTTCCGTCAGCCATTGCGATGGCAGTGTGCAGCTTGTTAGGCGGAGTTCTCGCAGAAAAAGTGGGTGTACGACGTTTGACCTTGATTAGTAGCGCAGTTCTTTGTGCGGGACTTGCCGGTATGGCATTCTTTGATTTCGAAACACCCGTTTGGGCTATCATGTTCTTCCAAGTGCTGCGCGGCGTGGGCATTGGCCTTTCGATGCAGGTCTTGACGACATGGTCTCTCGAAGCCGTAGATGATCTAGTAGAAGACGCTGCTGCGGTAAACAACACCCTCAAGCAAATAATCGGCGCTATGGGGTCTGCCGTCATGGCGGTGCTGCTCTCGCTGTTCGCAGGCGGAGCCGTCCAGGCGAACGAAACGTCCATTGCGGCTTTCCAGATGACGAACTGGGTTGGCTTCGGCTTGGCCGCCGTCTGCTTGGCTCTTTCGTTCATATTCGTGCGAACTCGAGCAAACAACGAAAATGCAGCTTCGAAATCGCCTTCCCCAATTGAGGTTCTGATAGACAGAAACCCTTTGTTTATCTCGGAAAACGCACCTGTATCCGATCTTGTTGAACTCCTGGTTGCCAATAAAATCAACGGTGTTCCCGTACTGGGATCTGAAAGGCGCGTAACGGGATTCGTAACCGACGGCGACCTGCTTAGCTTCACGGGCGCGCATACTGCACTCACGGTCGACGCAACGTACGAAGTACGCGAAATACAGGATACTAAAACATTTGCCGAACGATGCAGCGCACTCATGCAGCTGCAGGTAAAAGATATTGCAACGAAAAACGTGATTTCGGTAGAATCGAATGCCACTATAGACGAAGTGTTCGCAGTCCTCAGTAAACGCAAAATCAAGAAAATTCCCGTCATAGACGAAAATCTGCTAATTGGCACCATCAGTCGTGACGAGGCGGTACGACACCTTATGGATGTTATGGTTGATCTAGGCGCAAAGCAGCAAGCCCCGATCAAAACCGAAAACAAGTGTTAAAACAGCTTCCGCACTAATGCACGAAACGACTCAGTCAGACCACCCTGCGCATCATCGACGCTGCTGCCCCCATTTCAAGTCGCCTAAGAACGAGGTAAACCTCAAGGAGGCCTACCTCGTTCTTCACAAATTCTGGCAATCTTTGCATTTTGAAGTGGAGAGAACTTAGAAACCTCGAACGAGCCTCTAAAAGCTCTTAACATACTGGCAAACGCATTGCCAATGAAGACCATAACGATACGCATGCCAACATCGTGTTTCGAGCATCATCCCCAGAGATCGCGCTCAGAGTGTTGACGTCAGGAAAATATGTTGGCGACGGCAGTAGCCTCGCAATGGGCGCTGCAGATGCAAGCTAACCACGAGCGTCAGCGAAATTGCAATGCCGAGGCACTCCATGCCCTCGTCAACAGGAACATAGTCGATGCTGGCCTTTCGCAGTACCAAATCGAGATTCAGCTCGCAAGCCTTAACGCGAGTGATGGCGATTCTTGCCGTTGCCGCAAAGCACGCACACGAAAATACCATGCCCCTCGTGCTGATTCCTAGAACTTTTTGTATGATGGATTTTTTGTTTTACCACATCTTTCTTCCATCCTCTTCATGGTCAAAAACAGCAGTCGCAGCCATTAAGCCGCTCTAAAGAATGCCTATCCCTTGCAAAGTTTGTGGCTATTTTTCGCCATAATTCTCCTAGCATAGAGCAGCGTAACGGTGTTCCACCGAGCGGTCCTTGCACAAAGGCTGCCAACAGAGACGTGAACTACAGCCTGTATGGAAACAGGAAAAATCTTGCCACCAATCATCTATCCATGCGACCATTGAGCAAAACGATACATCGACCATGCAAGCCACCAGCCCAAGAGGAAAGAAACAGTAGCCACTGCGTTTGGCGACTTATTGCTCACAAGTTTCGCACCATGTCGCGATATATAACCGAAAGCTCATGCGCCTTCGTTCTACTCTCGTAACCGTGGTTGCAAAAACGCGAAACCGGCATGATTCCCAGCAAAGAATTAGTGACGAACATTTCGTCTGCCGATATTGCATCATCCACGGTGACGACAGCCTCCTCAACATCTGCGTGTTCCATCACAAAGCCCCGCATGATGCCGGGAAGAATACCCTCCGCAACTGAGGGCGTTATAACTCGACCGTCGCGAACGATGAACAGATTCGTAGTTGCCCCTTCGCAGAGATGGCCTTGGATATTACAGAACAGAGGCTCGTCTATACATTGTTCGCGAGCCCTACGCCTTTCATAGACGCAATCGGCATAGTTCAGCGTTTTGTGAAAAGTAAACGGAGAAGTCTCGTTGCGGCGCACAGAACTTACGCTGCAGGAAAACCCCTTACGATAATCCTCTCCGACATACGTGTTGGAGCGCAAGGCCACCACGAGATTATGAGACGTGACCGTGACTTTCAATGCCTGTCGCTCCGGCGCATCGACTGGCCGAGAATCAAGAGCCTGCCGTACGCGCTCGAGTACACGCTCCTTGGGCACATCAATGCAGAGAAAGCGCAAGGCCTTGTCTAGACGATTCAGATGCTCCTCGAGCAAAACAGGACGGCCGTTCTCCACCGCCACAGTCTCAAAAGCGCCGAAACCGAAAAAGAAGCCGTCGTCGGCCGCCACCATATCGCTCATCTCGTTTCCCGTTCTTCAATAGCCAATGCTTCCAGCACCGCCTTGGCCTTTTGCAAGGTTTCCTCGTATTCGAAATCGAAATCAGATTCCACGGTGATCCCCCCGCCGACGCCTAGATACGCTGTTCCGTTTTGACATACCGCCGTACGGATAGCAATATTGAGATTGCAGTCTCCGTTTGCAGAAAAGTATCCAATAGAGCCCGTGTAGAGGCCGCGGGCATCTCGCTCAAGCTCGTCGATGATCTCCATAGCGCGAATTTTCGGCGCACCCGTGATGGACCCTCCCGGAAACGCCGATTGTACGAAACGCAACGCGCTTTTGCCAGGCGCCAGCACTCCTTCCACAGTCGCCACAAGCTGAAACACTGTCGGGTAGGCCTCGACGACAAACTCCGGATGCGCGACGATAGTTCCCGGTGCGCATGCGCGAGCCAAATCGTTACGCTCCAAATCGACAACCATGAGAAGCTCGGCATTATCTTTGGAACTTTCGGCAAGATCGGCCTTAAGCGCCTCATCTTCTTGAAGCGTTCCCCCCTCTTGCGCGTTCCTTTGATAGGACGAGCAAGAACGTGCCCGCCCCGTACCTGCAGGAAGCGCTCCATGCTCGCACAGCAAATCTGATAATCCGTCGCGGCATCGCCCCCCTGCCCGCATAGATACGCTGAAAAGGGAGCAGGATTATGACAGCGTAGGTAACGATATGCATCGTAGGGGTCTGCCGGGGCCGAGGACCTCAACAATTGCGTCATGTTGGCAACGTATATGTGCCCGTCAACCATATAGCGCACCATGCGGTCAAGGGCGGCGCAATAATCGCCGGCACTGAAAGAAGCATCAAAGCTCGCCTGGCGCTCGTGCTTTAACGGCGTAGGCGCCGGCGTGACCTTATGCAACAATCCAGTCGCCCATGCAAGGGCATCACCATGGCTCATGCGAACGCCCTGTGTGCACAAATACAGCTTCTCGTTCGCAATATCTTCCACAAACAGCAGGTCATAGAAAGAAAAGGAAGCCTCAGGAATGCGCTCGCGCGGCAAGTGTCGCGACGCAATCTTGCACGCCTGAAGCCCCATGCTATACCCGAGATAGCCTAAAGCGCCGGAGATGAGAGGGAGCCCGGTGGTATTGGGTGCCGCAGCATCATCGAGGTAGGCGCCCAATTGTTCAAAGAACGAGAGGGGGGACGCAGCGCCATTGACGTAGCAACTCCCCCCGACTTGCTCGACGGTGGCATACGGCATCAGCCCCACCAAAGAGAACCGTCCCTGATCGCTCTTCTCGGAGGAGTCAAGGAAAAGCGCTTGAGGCATAGCCTTAACCAACTCGAACAGGTCAGAAAGCGGTTTATAGAAGCGAAATACATGAACGGCCGTGGCCACGAGTCCCCCTATCGCGCCGTCTCGCAGCACACCACAAAACGAGACAGAAGCTCATGCCCATACTGGGTTCGCGCCGCTTCGGGATGGAACTGCACACCGTACAGCGGCAGTTCTCTATGCCGCAAGGCCATGATCGCGCCGTCTTCGGAGCGCGCGTCAACGGAGAAAAAATGGGGAAGCTCGTCGTCGTCAACCACTAGAGAGTGGTAACGAACAACCTCGAACGTCTCGGGCAAAGCCTTGAACAATCCTTGGTTGTTGTGTCGAATCGCGGTAACCTTTCCGTGCATGGGACGCTTGCCCCGAGTCACGCGCGCGCCGAACACGTCAGCAATTACCTGATGGCCTAGGCACACTCCCAACAAGGGGATGCGACGACGCGCAGCCAGCCTCACGATATCGCCGCAGTTGCCGCATTCTTTGGGGCTTTTGAGCCCAGGGGAAACCACGATGCCCCGAAGAAGGCCCGCATCATCCATGTCGCGCACGGTCTTGGCGTCGATACCGTCATTCTCGTACGTGTCCATGCGAACGCCCAGCTCACGAAAACAGCTTACGAGCATCTGCGTGAACGAATCGTAATTATCCAGCATCAAATACACTGCTTGCCTCCTACGCTCCTCCGGCAAAAAACACTGCCGCAAAAGAAAAACTGCCACCCATCCGCCGTCACCGGCGAATAAATGGCAGTTTTCCCACTTGTTGCTTTGGGACACACCCTCTGTTTCAACAGATTGTACCCGTTTAACAAGTGCTTGCAAGAAAATACTAGGAGTTCCCCTCGCAACGCCCGCCATACACGAAACGTCCACACTCCCCCATGGAGCTTGTCTTGCTTGATTCGCGTCGACAGTTATGGTCGCAGCTTTCCCTTATATCGCTCCGTCTTTTTCAAGCTGATCGAGGCAACCGGCTTCTAAGATTCAAGATACGTTATTCGCTAGCCCACCGTTTTGGTTGCTAGATTCGTTTGAGAGTGCCTCCATTTGCATCCCGAACCCACCTGACCGATCATCAATTCACCACTTCTCCGGATGAATTGAATTTGTTTCGGCCCCAATGACCCCATTCAACCCAAAGGCGTCAAAGCCATCTTTTTTGTCCCTGCTCGCGAAACGCCTTAGCCCATAAACCCACTAAAGCCGCGATCGAGTTCATTAAACCCAGCTCAGCTTTAGGGGGGTCGCTTCGCGCGGTTCTCTTTATTTGGCCGTCAAAAAAACAATCAGACCTCCGCCTTGACTGCCTCGGCCATGATGTAGCCGTAGTTCATGGCAGCATCGAATCCCATCGCGTAGACGCGGCCGTCCTTCTCTTCGATCGAGCCGCAAACGTCGCCGGCTGCGTAAAGGCCCGGAACGGCGGTGCCGTCTTCCTTCTGCACATGGCAGCTCGTGTCGATCGCCAGACCGCCGGTGGTGAGGTAGAGCGTCGGCTCGCAGGAAACCACCCAGATGCCGTTGTAGGTGTCAAGGTAGGGAAGGTTCTTGCGCCCGAACTCGTCGGGCTCGCCGGCGAGCGCATGCTGGTTGTGCGCGTCGATCGTCGCCTTGAGCTCGGGCAGCTCGAGCGCTTCGGCGGCTGCTTCGACGGAATCGTAGTGAACCATGTCGCCGCGGTCGACGAGGCACTTGTAGATGTCCATCGCGTACGTCTCGTTCTTCATCGTGGTGATGTAGCCCGACTCGTCGGTGATATGGAAGAACCGGCCGCCGTTGTCGGGGTTGCGCAGCGCCTTGCTCATGACGCCGTGGTTGTCCGACATGATGTTGCCGAACTGTTTGCCGCTTCCGTTGACCATGATGCCGGGCGTGGTCTGGTACAGGAAGGCGATCTCGAAACGAGAGCCCGCCTGCGCGGTCGTGGAAAGATAGGCGCCGAGATCGCGCCCCATGCACTCGACGGCTGCGCCCGCCTCGATTCCGAGCTTGATCCCATCGCCGGTGGAACCCGGCGCGCAGTTGAACTTGTACTCTTCGTAGCCAGGGTAGTATTCGGCGATCATCTCGTTGTTCGCCGCGAAGCCGCCCGAGGTGAGGCAGACGGCCTTTGCCGAGACCTCCCAGGTGCTGCCGTCTTTGCCCTTGGCCTTCACTCCCGTGACGCGGCCTTCGGCGTTCTTCACGAGTTCGGTCACCGGCGTGGCGTACACGATTTTTCCGCCAAGCGCCCCGACGCGATCGACGAGGTACTGCATGGCGTACCCGCAGCCGCCCATGTAACAGCCAGGCGCCAGGTAGGGCGTGATGCCGTAAGCCTTGTTCACGCCGAGGCTGTAGAAGCCCACGCCGATTTTGTGCATCCAGTCGACGAGCTTGCCGGAATTGTCGTACATGGCGGTCTGGTAGGGCATCTCACCGTTGAAGCGATCGTTTTCGGGGACGATGTACTTCTTCATGACGGCGAGCATGGCGTCTTTGTTGAACATGGGGCTGTCGTCGAAGCGGCCCAGGCCGTAGTTGGCCTGCAGCTCGGAGCCTGCGGCGGCGACGCCCGAGTAGGTCATGGACATCGAACCGCCGGGGATGTCCTGCTTCTCGAACAGGATGACGCTCTTGCCCTCTTCGAGCAGGCGGCACGCGCTGACGAGCCCGGCGGTGCCGGCGCCCATGAACACGACGTCGACATCGGCGGTCTGCGCGGCGCCGCCCGTCCGTTCGACGGGACCCTTTTTGAAGTCGGAAGCGGAGCCGCCCGCGCTTTCGATGGCGTCTTTGACGGCCATGGTGACGGCCATCGACGTGGTGGTTGCACCCGTCACGGCATCGACGTCGAGGTTCTTGGTTTCGAGCAGCCTTGCGGCCATCATCGGGGCGGCTACCGAGCCGACGCCGATGGTATCGTCGCAACGCAGGACTTTGATGTTGGCGATGTCGCCGCCGGACACGGTGACTTCGGTGATCAGCTCGTTGTCGTGGCCCATGGCCTTCCCGATCCATTTGCCATCGGTGAAGCTGTCGGGCACCTTCTTCTTGCCGGCTTCCCCACCCTCGGGCTTATCTTCGGGTTTCTTCGGTGCAGAGCACCCGGCAAGTCCGCCAAGCGCGGCGAGCGAGCCGACTGCAAGGGACCCCTTGATAAAATTCCTGCGATCGATTTCCATGGCATTCTCCCTCCTTGAGGCGTATACGTGTAGGCGTCGTCCATATTCTCTGGATCGCTTGCCTCTGGGTAGAATACGTCCGTTTTCAAGAGCCGGCATCACCGAATGTCGGTGCATTTGCGAATGAGGAAAATTCATTGATTTTGGGTTAGATGCTACCTTTTCCCCAGTTCGGAGCGGTCATACAAAAAACGCGGTACAGCTTGTTCCCAGCTGCTTAACCATTTTTTCGAGAACGAATCATGCCAGTAGCATTAAAATACTGCACGGAGGTGGCCGATGGGTACTACGCGAGAGACGAGGGTTCTGTCCGCTGTTGGATTTGGATTGGCCAAAGCTGCCACATCACTTGCCTACATGACCGCAATGGGATCGGTTGCATCCAGCATCGGATTTGTGTCCGAGCTTGATTTCATGATTGCCATGAATCTTGTTGCTTGCGCGACCGGCCTTGCCATAGCATGGCTTGCTGGCAAAGGAAAGCTTGCTGGGAAAAGCCTTTCCCAGGTTCCTGCCGTCATCATATTCGTTGCAGGCTTGTCGCTGAATTTTATCTCGGGCCCATTCGCACTGCCCCCGGTCTTCTTGGCAAAACTGCTTGGTGCATTATGCGGGTTTTCAATAACAATAGCTTGCGCATGCTGGCTTGAAGTGCTCTCCGCTCAAGACAGCCTCCAGCATTCGATCAACCAAATCGTCTGCGCGCTGATCATCCAGGGAGTACTGGTCGCGTGTCTTTCCTTTGCGCCAGCAACTGTCGTGAGGATAGCGGAGATTGCCTTTTTCCTTGTTTCTTCCTTTCTGCTTCGAGCAGTCCGGCGAAATATCCCGGCAACAGAGCACAAAACACCCCCCGAAACACGGCCAGACCTGCGTTTCGAGTTGTTCCAATCTTACATTTGCCTGTTCGTGCTCGTCGGCGTCGTGGGGATTCTGCACACCTCGGTTCTTGGCTCTTCGACGGAGCACATCGTGGGAGATGTGAACATGTGGTTACCGCTTGGGGTTGCAACGTTTATTACGGCCATTCTCGCTTTCGCAACCGCTCGGCGCCCCAATCCTACAAGCGTCTATAAAGGCTGTTTTCCTTGCATGCTTGTGATTTTGTCGTTGTTACCTTTCATGGGAGACTTTCTTAGCTCTTTCACGGGGTTTGTCATGATCGCCTGCTATGACGTTTGTGGCATGATGTTCCTTGTCTTCATCGTCGAACGATCGCGTACCTTGTCTTACCCCAGCTATATTCTGTCTGGACTTTACTTAGGAGGTTCAAGCCTATCTCTTTTCGTCGGCTTGTCCATCGGGCTTTTGCTTGGGGCCTTAAGCGCCGATTACGGCTTGTCGCTTCTCACCCTTCTGGCGTTTGCAACCATCTACCCGCTGGTAACCGTGCTCATGATCGCAGTCCGAAAAAGCCGGGGATCAAGCGACAGGAACCAAAGCATGCACATCGCAGAAGCGGTAACAATGAAGAGCGTCGATGCCTCAGAAGCGCGTGCCGAGCACGCGTCTGAACTAGACCCCGCCGAAAGCGAAACGAGCATCGAGCAAAGGCTTGCCGTCATCGCCGAAGAAGTGGCACTCACGAAACGCGAGCGAGAAATCATGGCGTTTCTAGCTCGCGGACGCTCTGCCAGATACATTGCCGAAGCGCTTGTCATATCGGAAAACACCGTGTGGTCCCACATCAAGCGCGTGTATTCGAAAACGGGAGTCACCTGCAAACAAGAGCTCATCGACCTTGTGGAAGCCCCAACGGAAACAAGCCATAGCAGCTAAAACGCACGAACCCGGAATGCGACCACAGGCGACCGGCCCATGGTCGCGACCGATTTCCTGCCTGCCTACCCCAACAACGTAAAAGCCAAAGGTTACGAATCGTATTCGAGGAGAGACGCCTTTGCGCCTTCCCTCGAAGCGAGTGCTATTATCGAGCTGCGCACGACCTCTCGCCTCCATACTGCATGCATGGCAGGAAAAAAGCACGCACGAACACGGCGCGCAGACAAGGGCTTGCCGGATTGTCTCGAGAGAGTAGAAAGGATTGCCATGTGCTCGGGTATCAGGTTCACGGATGCGTCGGGAAACATGTACTTCGGTCGTAACTTGGACTGGAACTGCTCATACGGAGAGCATGTATGCATTACGCCCATTGGATATGCACCCGCATCCCCTTTCGACGCCATCGAGGAAACCCTCTACCCTGTTATAGGAATGGGGATCGTCGCCGACGACACGCCGCTCTATTTCGATTGCGCCAACGACCAAGGTCTTGCCATAGCAGGCTTGAACTTCCCTGGCTTCGCACAGTACGAACCCGTCTCCGTCGACGGCAAGGTCAATGTTGCGTCCTACGAGTTTCCCCTTTGGGTAACAAGCTTGCACAAAACCGTCGACGAAGTTGAGGCGGCGCTGCAAAACGTCGCGATCGTCGACAAGCCCCTTAACGCCGATTTTCAGTCGTCCCTGCTCCACTGGATCATTGGAGATGCAGCCCGATCGATCGTCATCGAATACACCGATCAAGGCATGCAAGTGTTCCACGACGATGTCGACGTCCTCACTAACCAACCAGGATTCGCCTGGCAGTTCGAGAACCTACGGGGCTATCTCAACGTCACCAGCGACGTCCCCCCTACGCGCACGTGGCGCGCGGCAACGCTTGAGCCCTATGGATCGGGCGCTGGCATGCGCGGCATCCCGGGTGACTACTACTCCCCCTCGCGCTTCGTGCGGCTTGCATACCTGAACGCCAATTACCCGCAGAAAAACTCCGAGAAGGAGAACGTTTCCCGCTTGTTCCGTTCCCTTGCGGGAGTCTCCATGGTGGAAGGCGCTGCGCGCATGTCGAACGGCGACTTCGAAATCACCGTGTTCAGCGGGGGTTTCTCGTCGCGCACGAACACGTACTACTACTCCACATACGACGACCCAGCCATCCGCTCTGTATCGCTCGATAATTACGATTGGCGCGGCCCGAGCCTCATCTCAATCGAACAATAGAAAAACATGCGGGGTGCTCTGCATAACGCGCCAATGCGTCGCCCCGAGGGCTCTTGAACGAATCGCTTTTTTTGGGGCGTGCGCCAGAGCGCAGGCGCACGCATTCGCATGGCAGGCATTCGGGATCAAGCCCCTAGGCTTTGTCCATGCCGAAGCCGTAATTTCGTTCAAGCAGGTCTGCGAGAGGCTCCCGCATCAGGTTTTCCTGCACATGCTTCTTGTCGTGAAGCGATCGCATGAGTAGACGGTTCCGTTCTTTTCAACGCTTGCCGCAGGCCATGTTGCACTGCGACTCCAAGATGCGCGAGATAGACTTGGCCATCCAGGACGGGTACGTGCTTCATCCCGTAAAGACCAAGACGAACGCGCTGGTGAAGAAGGATGCAACCAAGAACTTCACCTACCTTGGGGCATGACCGACTACGAGGTAGGGTTCGACCATGTCATCTGCCAGGCGCAAGGGTCCTATCTGCTGGCGAAAAATATGGAGGCTGCGCCCGTTTGGACGATATCGCTCTTCAGGCTTACATGACCCATCCACGAGCTATTTTAGACATCCGAGTGTTTTTCTCATGCCTCGTTCTTGCCGCTGATCCCAAGACTTTTCGCCATCCCCGTCACTGCCGCGATGCCTCCTGCGATGGCGGAGCCGGCCAACGTGGCAAGCTCCTCCATGGGGAGCTCGGAATCGCTGTCCGCCCATTGATGGTAGAGCGCCAGCAGCCCCGAGCAGAAAAACGAAACGAAAAGCTCGAAGTACGGCCCCAGGTCCTCAGCCAACCCAAGAGCGTCCCTTTCCGCAAGAACATCTGCCATAGCGGGCCTGAGCCTCGATATGAGAGCATCGGTATCCACATGTTGCACCACAGCTGCCCTCTGATCGAACGTGGCAATGAGCTCGGCACTGAGCTCCCGGAAGATAACAGGAACGTTTACGGAGCCGTCCTCGTCTGCCGCGGCAGTGGTCAGAACTTCGGCCAGGCGTCTCATCTCCTCGCGCAGAAGGCTGTCAACAAGACCGTCTATCGAGCTGTACCTCAGATAAAAGGTCTTGCGATCAATGTCAGCACGCTCGGCTAGCTCCTTGACGGTGACGTTTTTTAGACCTTTCTCAGCCAAAAGCTCCCCAAAGGCCGTCCTAATGGCTTCGTCGACCTTCCTCCTGCGCCTGTCGCTTCTGCTGCTCCCCGGCATATCGCTCCTTTCATTTCTTGATACAAGTCTACATTAAGGCTAGTTATGTAGATAAATGCTCACTGCGGCGCAGTGTGACCATTGTTAGTACTCGCAAATCTCAATACAATCCACAGTGTTGATAGCTCCACACTGTGGATTGTATCATGGAAAGAGGTTGGCATGAGGGCTGCTGATCAGATCAAGCGCGCGGCGATGATGAAGACCGTGGGGTACCTGCTCGAGGACCCGGATAAGAACATAACCAAGATCATGGACATGATCGACAAGGTGGCCCCCGAGGACCTCTTTCGCAACCAGCGCAATGCCTTCCGCACTGCCATCGACTCGAAGAACAACTGGTACCAGCTCATCATGCGCATTCTGGAGAAGATGAACCCCGAGGTTCGCGACGCACTGGTCAAGAACCTTGTCGTGGACGGTAATCTAATGGCCTGGCCCTTCCAGGAGGAGATGCGCAAGAAGCACCGGTGCAACATTCCCTGGGCTATCCTGCTGGACCCTACCAGCGCCTGCAACCTGAGCTGCACCGGTTGCTGGGCGGCCGAGTACGGCCACAAACTCAACCTCACCTACGACGACATCGACTCCATCGTTCGCCAGGGCAAAGAGCTTGGCTGCCACATCTACATCTACACCGGAGGCGAGCCTCTGGTGCGCAAGAAGGATCTGATCAGGCTCTGCAAGGCGCATTCTGACTGCAGTTTCTTGTGCTTCACCAACGCCACCCTCATCGACGAGGACTTCTGTCAGGATCTGCTGCACGTTAAGAATTTCGTGCCCTCCATCAGCGCCGAGGGAACCCGGGAGACCACCGACGCCCGTCGCGGCAAGGGCACCTACGACAAGGTGGTCGCCGCCATGGCGCTGCTGAAGTCCCACGGACTTCCCTTCGGCATCTCGGCCTGCATCACGTCCCAGAACGCCGACGCCATCGGGTCCGAAGAATTTGTGGACTGGATGATCGAGCAGGGTGCCTTGTTCTGCTGGATCTTCAACTACATGCCGGTGGGCATGGACGCCCCGGCCGAGCTCATGCTCACCGTGGAGCAGCGCAAGCGGATGTACGGTTTCGTGCGCAGGATGCGCGAGGAGAAGCCGCTTTTCCTCATGGACTTCCAAAACGACGGTGAGTTCGTAGGAGGCTGCATCGCAGGAGGCCGCCGTTACCTGCATATCAATGCCGCAGGCGACGTGGAACCTTGCGTGTTCATTCACTACTCCAACGCCAACATTCACGACATGAGCCTTCTGGAGTGCCTGAAATCCCCGCTGTTCATGCAGTACTACGAAGGCCAGCCCTTCAATGACAACCTCCTTCGCCCCTGTCCGATGCTGGAGAACCCCGGATGCCTCGAGGCCATGGTCGAGGCATCCGGTGCGCACCCCACCGACCTGCACCAGTTTGAGAGCGCGGAGCACCTGTGCGGCAAGTGCCGCGACTTCGCGCGCGCCTGGGAGCCGGTAGCCGAGGAGCTGTGGACTGATCAGGACGACGCGCGCTACCCCTACCGCAAGGACATCTCGGTCCTCATGTCTTCGGAGGAACTGAACAAGTTCGCCAAACAGGGTCGTGAGCTGAGGAAACTGTAAGCCGAGGGATCTGCCCCTGTCGAGTTAACGTGTCCCAAACGTGTCATAAACCCGCACCGAAGATTCGTTCGATGTGGGTTTATGACAGACGCTCTATGATAAAGCGAAAACCACCTTGCCGGAACGAAGTTCACCGTGCTTGAGTATTTGCTCGCTTGAGCAGTGCCAGTATTCACTTTGAGCAACCGAAATACTCAGCTTCAGCAGCGGCTGCCGATGCGGCCAGCAATGGCAGCCCACTTTCTGCCCCTAGCTTGCCCTCCTGCACTTGGCGCGCATGTTCACGTCGCCCATTTCGATTCAGGTCGCGTTGCGGACGATCCTGCCTAATGCGAAG
>NZ_DBFOSR010000114.1:0-8235 GCF_048427265.1 Paraeggerthella sp. | reverse complement strand
GGGCAGCCGACGTACTTCTCGAGGATGGCCTCGAGCGTGTCGTTCATCTCGCGGACCTTGATGCCGTCGCCCTCGGGGGTGATCTCGAACACGGTCAGCGGGCCCATGATGCCCGGATGGATGGTGAACTTGTCCACGTCGATCTGGGTGAACACCGTGTCGAGGTGCATCATGGCGCGGTTGTTCGGGATGTTGAACGCCAGGATGGTCTCGACGGGGCTGGTCTCGTCATGGAAGATGTTCTTAGCGATCTGGTCGATGGCGTCGGGCTCCGTACGCTGGGAGATGCCGATGGCCAGAACCTTATCGTTGATGTTGAGAATGTCGCCGCCCTCGATGTGGAACGTGTTGTAGCGGCTGTAGTACTCGGGGGTGCCCTTCAGCATGGGATGGTACTTGAAGATGTACTCGCCGTAGATGGTCTCGCGGTTGCGCGTCTCGGAGTACATGCGGTTGATGGACACGCCGTTGCCGATCATCGCGAACGGGTCGCGGGTGAAGTACAGGTTCGGCATGGGCTTGACGACCATCTTAGAAGACTCGGAAACCAGGTCAACCAGGGAGTTCGACTTGTCGGTGTGCAGCTCGGTCAGGTTGATGCCCTCCATCGTCTTCAGGACGAAGTCCTTGGCATCGGGGTAGTTCTCCTGCAGGTAGTCGAAGATGATCTTCTGGTAGCGCTCCGTGCGGATGCCGGCCTCTTCGATCCACTGCTTCAGGAACTGCTCGCGCAGCGCGGGGTCGGCCTCCAGAACCTCGGCCATAAGATCTTCGAGGTAGAACACTTCAACGCCGTTGTCGCGCAGAGCCTGCGCGAAGGCGTCGTGCTCCTCCTGGGCGACCTTCAAGAACGGGATGTCGTCGAACAGCAGCTCTTCGAGCGTGTTCGGCGTCAGGTTCAGAAGCTCTTTACCCGGGCGGTGCAGCAGGACTTGCTTCAAAGGCTTGATTTCGCTTTTGACGTTTACTCCAGCCATTGCAACCCTCCTTCTTCCTTTCGTCGGGCCCCGGCGTCTTGCCGGGGCCTGCCGTGCCTCACGTGAGGCTATCTTCGCCAAGTTCGCGCCTCGGCGGCGATACCTCGGCGCGTTGGCTCCACCATGCGCCCTGGAGGTTGTGAAGAAAAGATGTAAAGGGGGTGTATCGATAGATGGATAGAGGGTGTACTCGTGCTGCAAGCCGCCCTACACCTTCGATAAACCCCAGGTGATCGCTTGATTAATATATCCTGACCATTTTTCTTCCTAAGGTTGCCAAAGAGAGGGTAATGCCGTCCTAAACGCAAGGCGTTGCTGTATCATGGGAGCTGGTTCCCGACAATGCGAGAGAACTGAACGGAAGGGAAGGTAGTTGCCTGTGGGTCTCGTGCTCTTCCATGTCACCCTTATTGTGTTGTTGATATCGATCCTTGCTTCGGCCATGTGTCTTTCGGCGTACTTGGTTTCGCGCAAGCGGTTGATGCTGTTCGCCTTTTTCGCGTTTCTGTTCTATTTCTTCGACGTCGCGTTCGTCTTTCAGGACGAGTTTGTCTCGTATGTCCTTGGCTCCGAGCAGGGTCAAATCTATCTAGTTATACGATCACTGACCAATGTTATTACGGGCGGCGGGTTCCTTGTCTCGTTTTGGTTTTTGGTATGCGACTACCTGGGGGAAACAAGGCGCGCGCTTTTGGTGGCTCCGGGGGTTGTGTTCGCGGTGATGAGCGTGGCGGTGCTGGTGGCGCTGCCCGAGGGCGACTTGCAGCGTTTCTTGTTCTACGGCATGCGCGAGCTGTTCGTGTTCTGGATGCTGCTGTTCACGGGGTTTCGCTACTTCTCGTCGAAGGACGATGTCGAGCGCAGCCGCCTGTGGAAGCATCGGTGGCTGTACGTGATGGTGGCGGTTCTGAACACGGCCGTGCTGTTGGAGGACATGACCTTCTTCATGCTGCTGAACGAGCCTGTGATTCAGCTGGGCCCCATCACGTTTTCGGCTGAGCGCAACTATGCGGAAGAGGCGTTGCTGATGAGCTGCGCGTTCTTTGCAGGAAGGGATGCGCGCCGGGTTTTGCAGCTTCGCTTCGATCGTCCGCCGATGCGCGGCGATCAGCGGCAAGACGAGCAGATCAGCGAGAACCTTATGCTGTACGCGAAGCGCCATCAGCTTTCCGAGCGCGAGAGCGAGGTCCTACACCTGGTGTTGCTGGGGAAGGACAACCAGAACATCGCGTCCACGATGCACGTGGCGCTGAGCACGGTGAAGGTGCACGTGCACAACATCTTGCAGAAAACGGGCCGCACCAACCGCCAAGATTTGATCCAGGATTTCTGGAAGACGTCGTAGGGCGAGACGGCAGCGGTGGGTTGATTCGGCGACTCGTTTTGGGCGGCTGACCTGAAAACGGGCCGGCAATCACGCTTTTCCGTCTCATGCCGATTGCCTTGCCCGCGTGCCGCTTCGCTGTATACTCGCACGCTTTAATCTGCTAAAGTAAATCGGTCATTATGCCAGTTGCAGGCCTAGAAGGCCCGTAATGGAATCGGACGTGCCGGGGGGACGGCATGTCTGCTGCAGGCATATCGTTGCTTTAAGGGCTAAGAAAGGAGTGGGTATGAGCAGTACGCTGGTTCAGAAGTTCAAGAACGTCGGCCCGGGCGCACTGGTTGCCGCCGGCTTTATCGGTCCCGGCACGGTTACGACGTGCACGGTTTCCGGAGCAAGCTATGGCTACACCATGCTGTGGGCACTGCTGTTCGCCACCGTTGCGACCATTATCTTCCAGGAGATGGCGTCGCGCGTTGGTATTGTTTCGGGTAAGGGTTTGGGTGAAAACATCCGCGATCGTATTCCGAACAAGATTTTGATGTGGATTGCGATCGTGATTGTTATCATCGCCATTTTCGTGGGCAACATTGCTTACGAAACGGGCAACATCACGGGCGGTATTTTGGGCATTCAGGCTGTTGCGCCTGATGTTCCGATGATCCCCATCGTTGTGGTTCTGGGTATTTTGGCGTTCGCCGCCATGTGGATCGGCTCGTACAAGGTGGTCGAGGTCATCCTCACGGCTATCGTCGTGTTCATGGGCGTCGTGTTCTTTGTGACGGCCCTTGCTTCCAGCCCGGATTGGGGCGCCATTGCGACGGGCCTGTTCGTCCCCACGCTTCCGGAAGAAGGCTCGAAGGGCATCCTGACGGCAGTGGGCCTGATTGGGACCACCATCGTGCCGTACAACCTGTTCTTGCACGCGTCCGGCGCTTCCGAGCGCTTCAAGGATCCGGAGCAGGTATCCGACGCTCGTTTCGACACCGTTTTGAGCATCGGCCTGGGTGGCATCATCTCCATGGCGATTCTGATTTGCGCCGCCGCGAACATCTACGGCACCGAGGCAACCGTGGCCAACGGCAAGGACATGGCGCTTGCGCTGCAGCCTTTGCTCGGCTCGTGGGCTACGTGGATGATCGGCCTGGGCCTGCTGGCCGCCGGCTTCTCCAGCGCCATCACGGCTTCGTTCTCTGCTGCGTATGCGGTGAACGGCGTTCTGGGTTGGAAGAAGACGACCAAGGATATCCGCTTCAAGGCTATCTGGATTATCGTGCTGGTGGCTGGTTGCTGCATGGCCATCGTGCTGGGCAAGAGCCCGACCGAGCTTATCCTGGTTGCGCAGGCCGCAAACGCCATTCTGCTTCCCATCATGGCGTTCTTCGTGCTGTACTGCGCTAACGGCAAGGATCTGGGCAAGTGGAAGAACCACGTGTTCGCGAACTGCGCGGGCGTGGTCATCATCGTCATCACGCTGTTCATGTGCTATCGCAACATGTCGAGTTTCTTGGCGTCGCTTCAGAAGCTTATCGGCGGCTAACGCCTTCCCCTGTTGCTTGAGTTACGCGCGCCCGCCCTCTTGGCGGGCGCGTTGCGTTTTCGGGCTCGCGACCTGTTCTGGGCGTGAGGCGCACGGGAAGAACGCCGCCCGTTATGCGGTCGCGCGCCGGGCTCGATGCGTGCGGTGCAGGCTTTGGCGCGAAATTGCGGGTCTGCGCTCTCGGTCAAGAGCCTTCGGCAACCGTTGAATTCGTTGCGTTTCGATGACCTGGCATGTTGGTGCAAGCGCTCAAAACAACTGCGGCTGGTGGGTCGGTTGGGGAGCGCAGACCCGCAATTTCGCGCCAAGTTTTGCGTCGTGGGCTGTCGAACTGTTGCCGGAGCGGCCCCGGATGGCCTGCTTCGCGTGGTTCCGCCGGGGCTTTCGGGGGCTTTCGGCGTTGGGGGGCATTCTGCCTCGCTCGGACGCGAGCGAGACGCCCCGAAACGCAGCCGACCGGACGACGCTGGTTTCGGCCTGTCGCCGTGCAAGGATTGGCGCGCGGGTTCGCTCGGGCTCGTCAAGGTGTTTTTTCCAGATGGTGCATGCGCCCCTATGGCATTGGTATGTTTCGTTTTGGATAACAGTTGACCAAGCCCTCTTTCGGCAAGGTATTATGAGCGCGAAACAAGAGCATAGTGTCTCAACGACCGAAGGAGCAAGTATGGAATCGAACATCGTCGAGCAAGCGCACGCTTACCGCAACCGTCTTTTCCCTGGATTCGACTCGCCGTTTTCCGTCACCGACCCGGAGTTTCAGGAGCGTTTCGACGCATTCGCTTTCGGAGAGGTTCCGGCAAGCGACAACCTTGACGACAAGACAAGGCTGATGGCTATTTTGGCGGCGCTTGTGGGGTGCCGGGGCATCGAGGCTTTTCAGGCTATGGCCAAGGGTGCGTTTAACGTGGGAGTTACCCCTGTTGAGGTGAAGGAAATCGTCTACCAGGCTGTTCCGTATCTGGGGCTTGGGTGCGCGCTTCCGTTTTTGCATGCGACCAACGAACTGCTGGAGCATCGTCTGGTTTCCCTGCCGCTTGAGGGCCAGGCTACAACCACGATGGCTACGCGTGCGGAAGCTGGCGCCAAGAAGAAGGCCGAGTTGTTCGGGGCTGATGCGGTGGGAACGGTTGCGTCGGGATATGCGGACGCGGCTCGCATCGACGGCTGGGTGGAATCCCATTGCTTCGGAGATTGCTACACGCGCACCGGTCTTGACGATGCTCAGCGCGAGATGGTCGCTTTTTGCTTTCTTGTTGCGCAAGGGGGGTATGACGAGCAGTTGACCGGTCACGCGCGAGCCAACATGCGTTTGGGGAACGACGCAGGGTTCCTGGTCAGCGTCCTGGCGCAATGCGTTCCCTACATCGGATACCCGCTTGTTCTGGATGCGCTTCGCTGCGTGGAACGCGCTGCTGCCGCGTTCGAGGATGCTGACGCGTAGGTTTTGTATTGTGCGGGAGCGCGAAGTGCGCGTTCCCGCTAACTTTGGCTGCGAAATAGGTCGTTCTTGTTCGACCGGGCTGGCTTTCGACGGAGGCTTCGCGCTCTTTCTGCGCGGGGCCTCCGCTTGTTTGTTGGCGGCTGGGTCGGGCGCGGGCCCCAATGCCCCGCTGCTCGCAGCGTTGAGGCCGCTGATCCCAAATTCTTGCACCTCATCTCTTCGATCGCGTATAGTCTTGGTTGCCTTCTTGGACGGTCGGGCTATTCTGCCGGCTCGACCTTCTGCACCAAGAGCGGCTCATATATTGCTAACTGAATAGGCTTCGAGGGAAGCCGACGGGTCGCTTGTCTGCTGCGCCCCGTGCGTTCTGCACCGCTGCTTGCTGTCGAACAATCCGCACCTTCCAATGTAAGGGCGCGCTTTGCGCCGCCTTCGATTGGAGGCGTGCTGTCGCGCGGTTTTTCGCTTGCGCTGCGTTTGCGCGCAAGGCGAAACGTATGCGCGGTTTTGAAGGGAAAGGTGTTGTTGTGGATCTGCTGAATCAAAAGAAAGGCCTGCTTGCCGTGGGGGTGGTTGCAGGGGCCATGCTCGCGTTGCTTGCTTACTTCGGGAATCCGGCGAACATGGCCATGTGCGCGGCGTGTTTCATTCGCGATACGGCTGGCGCGTTGAAGCTGCACAGCGCATCCGTCGTGCAGTATTTCCGCCCCGAAGTGGTGGGCTTGGTGGTGGGCGCGTTCGTGATCGCCCTGGCCACGAAGGAGTACCGCTCCACCGCGGGGTCGTCCCCGATGATCCGTTTCGTCTTGGGGTTCATCATGATGATCGGCGCGCTGGTGTTTCTTGGCTGTCCGCTGCGCATGGTCATTCGCATGTCCGCGGGCGACCTGAACGCTTACGTGGGCCTGATCGGCTTGGTGCTGGGCATCGCGACGGGAACGCTGTTTCTGAAGAAGGGGTATTCGCTGGGGCGGGAGCGCGACACGAACAAGTCTGCGGGCGCCGTGCTTCCCCTTGCGCTAGCCGCGCTGATGATCATCGGGTTGATCGCGGGCGTGTTCGCCGCCAGCGAGACGGGGCCCGGCAGCAAGCACGCCCCCGTGCTCATTGCGCTGGCTGCTTCGCTTGTTGTGGGCATGTTGGCGCAGAAGGCGCGCATTTGTTTTGCGGGCGGTGTGCGCAACGTCATGCTCATGCGGGATTTCGACCTGCTGCTTCCCATTGCGGGATTGTTTGTGGTCATGCTTGTATACAACCTGGTCACAGGCAATTTCAAGCTTAGTTTCGAGGGTCAGCCCATCGCTCATTCCCAGCATCTGTGGAATATTCTGGGCCTGTATGCCGTTGGATTCGCGGCGGTGCTCGCCGGCGGCTGCCCGCTGCGCCAGATGACGCTGGCGGGTCAGGGGTCATGCGATGCCGCCGTCACGTTTTTGGGCATGCTGATCGGCGCGGCGTTCGCCCACAACTTCGGCTTGGCTGGCGCGGCGGCTTCGGCGGCTACGGCGGAAGCCGCAGCTGTGGCGGGCGGTCCTGCGCTGGCGGGGCAGATCGTGCTGGTAGGGTGCATTGCCGTGCTGTTCGTGATTGGCGCAGTCAACCTGCGCAGCAAACAGAAGAGCGCGGGCATTGCGGCGGCGTCGTCGGCATCGGCAAGCGTTGAGGACGCATCCGCCGCAGCGGCGAACTAGACACGAAGGGAGCAACTATGATCGAAGTGGACGCGCGGGGCCTTTCGTGCCCGGAACCGGTGATGATGGCCATGCAAGCCGTGAAAGCACACTCCGGGCAATCGGTTCGCGTGCTGGTGAGCACGGCTATCGCGCGCGACAACGTGATGGCAATGGCGCGCAGGAAAAAGAAGACGGCCGCGGTCGAGCAGATCGGCGACGATTTCGCCATCGTGATCGAGTGACGGCGAGGTTGGCATGCGGACGAAATCCCCGGTTCTTGTGGTTGCGTTCGGAACCACGACGGATGCGATGGCGATGGAGCAAGCGGGAAGGCGACGCGGTTTGCAGGGTCGGTTGATTCCCATACCGCGCCAGCTATCTGCGGGCTGCGGTCTGGCCTGGCGGGAGCCCGCATGCAACGGTCAGGCGCTGCGCCACGTGCTGGAAGCCGAGCGCATAGATTTCGACGGCCTGCATAGCATGGAGCTGTAGGGCTGTGGCCGCAAGTCGGCGTTGATGCATCAGGGGAGGTCGCGATTGATTCGCATCCTCCCCTGATTCGCTTTGCCGTGTTATTGCGCGCCGACCGGCTTGATGACGATGCCGTCCTCTTCGAGCGCGCTGCGCGTGCGGCTGACGAACGCGAGGGCGGTGGGGGAGTCTCCGTGCACGCAGATGGTGTCGGGGTGCAGATCGATCAGCTTGCCCGTTACCGAAAGGATGGCCCCGTCTCGAATGGCGTTCTTCACGCGCTCGATAGCCTGCTCCTCATCGCGAATGAGCGCAGCGGGATCGTTGCGGTTGACCAGCTTGCCCTCGTCGGTGTAGTTGCGGTCGGTGAAGAACTCCTCGGCCGTGATCAGCCCTTGCTTGCGGCCCGCGTCAACGAGCGCGCTGTTCGCCAGCCCGACCAGAACCAGGTTCGGATTCACGTCGAAGACCGCTTGCGCCAGCGCGGCAGCTAAGTCGGGGTTGATGGCCGCATGATTGTAGAGCTGCCCGTGCGGTTTGACGTGCGCAAGCTGCACGCCTTGCGCCTGGCAGAACGCTTGAAGCGCGCCGATTTGGTACACCATGTACGCGTACGCCTCGTCGGGCGACAGGTTCATGTCGCGGCGACCGAAACCTTGCAGATCGGGGTAGCCCGGATGCGCGCCGATGGCGATGCCGGCGTCCTTTGCCATGCCGACCGTCTTGCGCATGACCATCGGGTCGCCTGCATGCTGTCCGCACGCGACGTTCGCGCTTGAAACAAGCGGAATGATCTGGTCGTCCAGTCC
>NZ_DBFOSR010000113.1:0-8332 GCF_048427265.1 Paraeggerthella sp. | reverse complement strand
CGTTTCACCATACGGTTTGCCGAAAGCGCCCCGCACACGCGGGGCGCTTTTTTAGATGCGAGAGACAGGGCGGCCGCCGCCTTGGCGATCCCGGTCGGGCGGCACGAGCGAAAGATACGGCAGCCTGGATCTTTTCGATCCCGGCCGGGCGGCGCGCTTCGCGCTCGCATCGTGAGTTGCTTTCGGGCGACGCCCGGCGCCGACGATGTCCGACGTTGATGTCGGCGGCTCGGCTTCTGGCTTCCTGAGCGCTCTGCGGTTCCCTTGTTCAGAGCGTTCGTCTGCTCGAGGGGAGGCGGCCCTGACGGCAGGACGTGCGCTGTTGGCTTGCCGATCGGGTTGCCTGCGCCGCTACGCGCCTGTTCCTCCCTTCCCGCATTTCGCCTGCGCCCGTCCTGCCGCCTGGACAGCGTCGCTAGCGCCCGTCCGCACCTTGCGCCTCGACATGCCACCTGCTCCGGCTCTTCTACTTGCCCGCCCGCGCTGCGCGCAGGGCGCGCAGGGTGCCGTGTGGTTGTCGAATTGGTTCGGAAGCGCGTCCGCAGCTGGTACGGGCAGGGTCGTTGGTGTATCGTGAGGGTTCGGAACAATTGCAAGGGAAGGGGCCGCCGTGGCATTCGTTGAGTTTCGCGATGTGCGCAAGGTGTACCGCATGGGCGAGGTCGAAGTGGCTGCCGTCGACGGCATGACCTTCGACATCGAACGCGGTGAGCTTGTGGTGGTGGTCGGTCCTTCCGGCGCCGGTAAGACGACGCTTTTGAACATGCTCGGTGGCATGGACGGGTGCTCGTCGGGCACCATCATGCTGGACGGCCGCGAGATCAGCGCCTTCTCCGAAAAGGAACTCACGTACTATCGGCGTTACGACATTGGCTTCGTGTTCCAATTCTACAACCTGGTGCAAAACCTGACGGCACTTGAAAACGTGGAGCTTGCCAGCCAGATTTGCAAGGATCCTCTTGACGCGGCTACGGTGCTTGCGCAGGTGGGGCTGGGGCATCGATTGGACAACTTTCCGGCGCAGCTTTCCGGTGGCGAACAACAGCGCGTGGCCATCGCGCGCGCCCTGGCGAAGAACCCGAAGCTGCTTTTGTGCGACGAGCCCACGGGGGCGCTCGACTATCAAACGGGCAAGGCTATTCTGAAGCTGCTGCAGGACACGTGCTACAACACCGGCAAAACCGTCGTGCTCATCACGCATAACTCGGCGTTCACCAGCATCGCTGATCGCGTCATCCATATCCGCGAGGGTCGCGTAGCCAGCGCGCAGGTGAACGAATCGCCCGAATCCGCCGAATGCCTCGAGTGGTAGTCGGTTCGTTATGAAAAGCGCGTTCGCTAAAGAAACGGTTCGCTCGATCACCCATTCGCTCGGGCGCTTTTTGGCCATTGCGGCAATCGTGGCCTTAGGGACGGGGTTCTACGCCGGCCTTCGCATGACGGCTCCGGACATGAAGCTGGCTGCCGACGAGTTCTTCGACGGCACGACGTTGATGGACGTGCGCGTTCTCTCGACGCTGGGCCTCACCGATGCCGACATCGCCGCGTTGCGCCAGGTGGACGGCGTGGAGTCCGTCATGCCCGCGTACGAAACCGACGTCATGGTTCGCGTTGGCGACGAGCAATACGCTACGCGCGTGCATTCGCTGCCTGCGTCCGCGTCCGAAAGCGACACGTCCGACAGCGTGCATGCGCGCTCTGACGATCCCGACTACCTCAACCGTCCCATCCTGGTGGAGGGCTCGTGGCCGGAACGCGCGGGCGAGTGCGTGCTGTCGGCAAACCTTGTGGTGAACTCGGGCGTGCGCGTCGGCGATACCGTTACCGTTGTCGAGGGCGTTCAAAACGTGGACGAGACTTTGGCAACGCGTACGTACAAAGTGGTCGGACTCGTGAACGCTCCGTACTACGCCACGTCGTCGAGCATGGGCTCGACCACGCTGGGAACCGGCTCCATTCAGCAGTTCATGTACGTTCCGGAAAGCGATTTCTCGGCGGACCTCCCCTTTACGGAAGCGTTCGTCACCGTAAAGGGCGCCGCGGACGAGCGTGCCTCGAGCAAGGCGTACGACGCGCGCGTGACCGAGGTGGAGGATCGCATCAAGGAGATAGCCCCCGAGCGCGAGCAGGCGCGCGTGGACGGCCTGAAGGAGGAAGCTCAGAAGCAGCTCGATCAGAAGCGCGCGGAATACGAATCGCAGAAGACGGAAGCGCAATCGCAGCTTGACCAGGCGAAGCAGCAGCTCGACGATGCGGCTGCGACCATCGCCCAAAGCGAGCAGCAGCTTTCCGACGGTCAGGTCGAGTACGATCGCGGCGCGGCGCAGCTTGCCGAACAGCAAGAGAGCGCGCGGCAGCAGCTTTCGAGCGCCGAACAGCAGATAGCCGACGGCCAAGCGCAGGTCGACGAAGCTCGCCCGCGCATCGAGGCGGCGTCTGCGCAGCTGCAGGATGCGTGGGCTCAGTGGCAGCAGGGCGCGGATGCGCTGGCTGACGCACGGGTCCGGTGGCAGCAGCAGTCCGACGCGCTCGATGCGGGCGTGCATCAGGCCGAGCAGTCGATCGCCGACCTGAACGCCCGCATCGCCTTCTTGGAGGAACAGCTGCAGACCGCAACCGATCCGGTCGAAATCGAGAAGCTTCAGGCTGAAAAGGCGGCCGCCCAGACGGCGCTTGCAAGCGCCCAGGCCACGCTCGACGCCTTGAACGCGCAGAAGCCTGCGCTCGATCAGGCGCGCGAGCAGCTTGAGGCGCAGCAGCGCCAGGTCGACGCCGCGCAATCGGTTCTTGCGGGGCAGCAAGCCGCTTTCGACCAGCAAAAAGCGCAGTTCGACGCAAGCGTGCAGCAGCTCGATCAGGCGCGATCGGAGCTGTCAGCCGCGCGCGTGCAGGCGGATGCCCAAATAGCCGCTGCGCAGCGGCAGCTTGAGGCGGCTGCCGCCCAGCTGGAAAGCGGTCGCAGCCAGCTTGAGCAGGGCAAAGCTGATTACCAGAGCGGCCTTGCCGAGTACGAACGACAGAAAACCGAGGCGAGCGACAAGCTGGCCGATGCCGAGAGCCAGCTGAACAAGGCCCAAAAGCAGATCGACGACCTGGCTGCTCCCGAGTGGATGGTCATGGATCGCGACGCGAACTACGGCGTTGCCAGCTTCGAAGCCGACGCGAACCGCGTGGACAGCATCGCGCAGGTGTTCCCCTTCATCTTCTTCTTGGTGGCTGCGCTGGTGGTCCTTACCACCATGACGCGCATGGTGGAGGAGGAGCGCGCACTGATCGGCACATTCAAGGCGCTGGGGTACCGGCGAACGCGAATCGCGGGGAAGTACCTGGTCTATGCGGCGGTGGCCAGCGGCGCGGGCAGCCTCGTGGGCATCGCGGTGCTGTCGCAGGTGCTGCCGGCGGTCATCATGAGGGCTTACGGCATCATCTACTTCGTGCCCAACCTGCCGTTCCCGCTTCCGATCGACCCCTTCTTCGCGCTGCTGTCCGCCAGCATGGGCGTTGGAGTCACGCTGCTGGCTACGCTGGCGGCTGCGGCCGCGACGCTGCGCGAGCGCCCCGCTTTGCTCATGTTGCCGCGCGCTCCGAAGGCCGGCAAGCGCATCCTGCTTGAACGGGCGACTCCGCTGTGGAAGCGCCTTTCGTTTACGTGGAAGGTGACGTTCCGCAACCTTTTCCGCTACAAGAAACGCTTCATCATGACGGTGATCGGTATTGCGGGATGCACGGCGCTCCTGTTGACGGGCCTGGGCTTGTCCGATGCCATCAACGACATCATCGACAAGCAGTTCCGCGATCTGACCAAGTACAACGTGACCATCACGCTCGATGACGACGCGTCGAAGGAAAGCCGCCAGACCGTAGACGCCGTGCTGGACGATTCGCGCTTGGCAAGCGGGCACACTGCGGTGGACCGCCAAAACCTGTTGGCAAGCGGGCCCGGTAAGTCCGACGCGCACATAGAGCTGGTAGTCCCTCAAGATCCGGGCTCGTTCCGGCAGTTCTTCGATCTGCGCACGCGCGTGGGCCATCATCCGGTCGAGCTTGCCGACGACGGCTTGCTGCTGGCCGAGAAGCTGGCGGGCGAACTGGGGGTTTCGGTGGGCGATACGGTCACGCTGACCGAGCAGGACGCCATCGGCAACGCTACCAACACGTCGTACGAGGCTACGGTTACCGGCGTGGTGGAAAACTACGTGTACAACTACGCGTTCATGGGCCCGAAGCTCTACGAGCGCCTGACGGGGGAGGCCCCTGCGTTCTCGACGGTTCTGACCATCGCGTCCACGGATTCTTCGGCGCGCGCGGACCTGGTTGAAACGCTGCAAGCGACCGACGGCGTGAAGACGGTGGCCAGCAACGACGAGACCATCGACGCGTACCACGACATGCTCTCGAGCGTGAACATGATCGTCGTGGTGCTGGTGGTGGCCGCCGCCGCGTTGGCGTTCATCGTGCTGTACAACCTCACGAACATCAACATCACCGAGCGCATGCGCGAAATCGCCACGCTCAAAGTGCTCGGATTCACCCCGCGCGAAATGAACGCCTACATCTTCCGTGAGACGTTTTTGCTGGCCGCCATCGGCTGCGCGGTCGGCTTGGTGCTCGGCGTGTGGATGGAGGGCTTTGTCGTGGTGACGGCCGAGGTGGACCAGGTGATGTTCGGGCGCACCATCCATGCGCTGAGCTTCTTGTGGGCGTTTTTGCTCACCATGCTGTTCACGTTGCTGGTCATGCTGGCTATGCGCGGCAAACTAGCCCGCATCGACATGGTCGAAAGCCTCAAGTCCAACGAGTAATGCGCTACAATAACCCATTGACGATCGCTACAGAAGGGGACCCCTTATGAAGGTAACTGAGAAGAAGCTCGAAGACGGGCTTATCCTGCTCGACGCCGTTGTTTCCACGGCGGAAGTGAGCCATGCGCTTACCATGGCCCAGTACGGTTTCGCCCAGCAGATGGGGATTCAGGCTCAGCCGGGCAAGCCGGTGGCGCAGGCCGTCGAGGAGCAGATGGGCATCAAGGATCTTGACGCTATCGTGCAGCAGCAGGCTATCGAGTATCTGGTGCCGTTCGCGATCGACAAGCGCAACATCATGCCGGCGTATCCGCCTCAGCCGAAAGCAAAAGAGCCGCTCAAGCGGGGCCAGACGTTCTCGTTCGAGCTGCGCGTTGCTCCTAAGCCGGAGTACGAGCTGACCTCGTACGACCAGGTGACCATCACCGTTCCGCCGCTGGAAGTTCCCGAATCCGAAGTTGACGCGCAGATTGCGCAGATGGCCGAGAGCTACGCGGAGTTCGTGACCGACGAGCCCCATCCCGTAGGCGCCGGCGACAGCATGATGCTGGCGCTCGAGGCGTTCCAGGGCGGCGAGCGCATAGAGAACCTGTCGACCGACGGCCGCACGTACCTGATGGGGATGGGCTTGATGCCCGAGGCGTTCGAGAGCAACCTCATGGGCATGGAGGTGGGGGAGACCAAGTCGTTCTCGTTCGAATTCCCCACCGGCGTAGGCGAGCAGGTCGAGACGATGGACTGCACGGTGACGATCAAAGAGATCCAGAAAAAGATCGTGCCGGAGATCGACGACGCATGGGTGGAGAAGAACATGCCCATGTACCGCAACGCTGCAGCTTTGCGCGGTGGCATCGCCGATCGCATTCACGCCGATTACATGGCGCAGTACGAAGGGTTCAAGATGCAGATGGCCGCGGCAGAGCTGGGCAAGCGCTTCCAAGGCCGCATCGCCGACGAAGTGTACGAGTCCATGCGATCCACGCTCATGTCCAACCTGCGCGGCCAGCTTCAGCAGCAGGGCATTCCGCTTGACCAGTTCGTGGAAAGCCAGGGCGGCGAGCAGCAGTTCGGCATGATGACCATGATGCAGACGCGCGAAATGCTCGTGCAGGGTTACGCTCTTGACGCTTTGTTCCGCCATGAAAAGATGACGCTGACCGACGAGGACATCGAGGCGGCTTGCCGTCAGATGAACCCGCAGAATCCGAAGGCCGCCCGCCGCGAAATGGAGGAGAGCGGTCGCGGCTTCGCTCTGCGTGAGGCTGCTGAGCGCATGAAGGCCAATCGCTGGCTTCTCGAGCACGCTATCGTGAACGTGGAGCAGCCGGCCGCCGCACAGCCGGCCCCTGCAGCCGACGCGGAATAGCGGCTGCGTCTGGCAGGCTCCCATCCAAGCGGTTTCGAGGCCCCCGATCTCCGAAGGGAAATCGGGGGCCTCTTGCTGCCGGCGTGCCTGTTGCTTCGTTGCCTTGCCGTTCTGCCGTCTTGCGGCTCTGCGGATTGCTGCTTTGCCGTCAGGCGCCCTTGTCGTGCTTTGCGATGATGGCTGCAGCTTCGCTTGGCGGCAGCGGCTTTGAAAGCAGGTAGCCCTGCATGAGCGTGCAGCCGCATTGCCGGAGCATGCTGCGCTGCTCGGCGGTTTCGACGCCTTCGCACAACACGTACGACCCCGTAGACGTGAAGCAGGCAATAAGATGCTCTAGGAACAAGTGGCCCCGGTCGTCTTCTGCAATGGACTTCAGGATGCTCTTGTCAAGCTTCACCACGTCGAACGGAAGCTCCAGCATCAGCGCGACGTTCGAGTATCCGGTACCGAAATCGTCCAGGTAAAACTTCACTCCCTGCTCGTTCATGGTGTTCATGAACGAGCGTACGGTATCCGGGTTCGCAGCGATGGCGCTCTCGGTTATCTCGATGCGCAGAAACGAGGGAGGTATGCCATGCTTTCGCACGATGGCGAGCACGGTTTCCGCCAAGTCGTTTTGGATGAACTGCACGGCCGAGAAATTGACCGAAACGCCTCGCATCGACGTGTTCGGATGGGCGGCGCGATACGATGCGGCGAACGCGCATGCTTCTTCAAGCACGATTTCCGTCAAACTTGCGATGAGCCCGGTTTGCTCGGCAATGGAGATGAACTCGTTGGGCGGAATGGCCCCCAGCTTCTCGTCGTTGAGCCGGCATAGCACTTCGGCCATGACGAACTCTTCCGTACGCTCGAACCAAATGGGCTGGATCTGCGTTGACAGGCTTCTTTCGGCGATAGCCTTGCGCAAGGCGTCCGCAATGGCGCTGCGGCGATGTATCTCGTCGATCATCTCGGGGGTGCACATGCAGGGCGTTCCCGGCTCGAGCGCTTTGGCGCGGGCTACGGCGTATTCGAGCGCTGCGCTTACATCCTGCGGATTGTCTGCGATGTCGGGGTGGGAAACGACTCCCATGACGAACCCGATCGAATACGACTGAGCCCCTATGCTCCAGGTTCTGCAAAGGCTTTGACGCAGCTGCTCGACAACGTCCGACGCCGCCTCGGATGCATCGCGATCCTTGCAGGCGCGTTCGTCGAACACGAAAGCGAACTGGTCGCCGCTGTATCGGTACAGGCTGGCGCATCCTTTGATGGCGGACAAAAAGCTCGCGAATTCCTGCAGGAAGCGATCTCCGTTCTCGTTGCCGAATCGGTCGTTGATGAACTTGAAGTTCGAGATCGACACCAGCACGACCGTGAATCCCTGGCCTCGGTCGTGGAGAAACGACACCATGGACAAGAACTCTTGACGGTTCGGTATGCCGGTGAGCAGGTCCACCGAAAGCCGTTTGTTCTGCAGGTACAGGTAGATGATCAAAAGCGCGCAGGCCGCTGCCGCGCCGGACAGCAGGTGCTGCGGAAACATCTGCTGCGCGAACACCACGGCGAATGCCAAGAGGGGAAACGTCGCCAGGATTCGTCGCGCATCCCGACGTATGGAATCGCGCGAAAGGGCTACGACGAACAGGCACGCGGCGCAGTAAAAGTATGCAACCAGGTACGCCACGTAATAGAAGGGTCCTCGATGATAGGCGCCCGTCGCGTCGATCGAGAACAGCCAGCCGGTTGCCGCGCTTGCCGCTACGCAGATCAGATATGCCAGACAAGGCGCGGCGCACAGGGCCAGCGCGGTGCGGTTGAGGGGTCGGGTTTCGTCTATGACGGCCGAAGTGTAGTAGAAGTAGGTGGCAGCCAGAAGGGGCGTGAGTGCGAAATGGGCTGCGGTTGCAAGCCAGGTGACAGCGGCCAGCTCCAAAGGGGCGAACATAATGAGATACGACGAGCACAGGCTGGCAATGCTCGCCGCCATGGTCATCGTCAGGCATGCGTGGAACAAGCGGTTCTTAGGGGATGGGACGCCGTGGCTTCTTCGGGAGTACACCGATATGATGGATACGATGATGAGCGCAACGATCTCGGGCAGGGTGTTCCACGTCATGGGTGGCCGACTTTCTTCGCGGTGGTGCCGGTCGAACGGTAAAGCTCGCTTCAGTCTTCGCAG
>NZ_DBFOSR010000112.1:0-16097 GCF_048427265.1 Paraeggerthella sp. | reverse complement strand
CGCAAACCGCTGCAGTCGTATCGCAAACCGCTACAGACGCCAACCGCGCAAGCCGAAAACGCATGGGGCGGCGCTTTTTGCGGAAACCCCTTCAAACCCAATCGCCGAAAGCGTACGCTGGAAGTGTCGCTTCGCGCCGTTTTCCGCGAAGCGCGCCAACCCGCTCTCGAAGGAGGCATCTCATGGCAAAGCAGGCGTACGAAGGCCGTTTCGACGGAAAAGTCATGATCATAACCGGAGCCGCGCGTGGCATCGGACGTGCCACCGCTCTGCGCGCAGCCGCAGAAGGCGCGAAGCTCTTGCTGGTCGACCGCCTTGAAGACGAGGGCGAGAGAACGCTTGCCGAGGTTCGCGCCGTAGCTCCCGACGCGCTGTTCCTACCCCTCGACCTCTCCATAGAAGAGAACGCCCAGGCTATGGTAGCCCGAACGGTCGAAGCGTTCGGACGTCTGGACATTGCCGTGAACAACGCCGGCGTGATGGGCCAGCCCGACAACGTGCACGAGCTGACCAAGGAGCAGATGGACTACACCATGGCGAACAACCTCTACACGGTGTTTTTCTGCGCAAAGCACGAGCTTCGGCAGTTCATCGCGCAGGGCGGCGGCGGGTCCATCGTCAACGTAGCGTCCATCGCCGGCATGACCGGCTTGCCGGGCAACCCCGCCTACGTTGCATCGAAGCACGCCGTCAACGGTCTGACCAAGAACCTCGCGCTGGATTACGCACGCTACGGCGTGCGCGTCAACTCGGTCAATCCCGCCGGAACCGCCACGCCCATGGTCGAAGAGGCGTACGCATACGTGATGGAGAAGCAGCAGGCGGCCGTAGCCGCCGGGGCGGATCCGGCCGACGCCGCATCGATGGCCGGGCAAAAGACCGAGTCCATGCTGAAACGAGATGCCGAAGCCGAAGAGCAAGCCGCCTCGATCCTGTTTTTGGCCTCGGACGATGCCTCGCACATGACCGGCGAAATCGTCGCAACCGACGGCGGTTGGACGTCGTTCTAGCTTCACCCGCACGTGAGGCGCGCGAAACCTTAAGGAAAGTTAACAACGTGCGCCGGAAAGGTCTTCTTTGCGTGAAGACGCGCGGCTGCCTGCAAGGCTGCCCCTATACTGAAGCCTCTCGCAAGCAGCCGCGCCGTTCGCATTGACAGGAGGCCCATGCGCACCACGCCCGCACGCCGCGTCGCGTCCACCGCCGCGGCCATCTTCGTCAGTCTTATGTTCTTGGGAATGTTCCTGATCCCCCTTCGCTATCTGGGCGCCACGATGGGCATTGTGCCCACGGCACGCGTGACCGCCGAAGCGTCTGCGCCTGCACCGACCCCCTCGGCAACAGGCAAGACCATCACGGCCGAATACTGCAGCGAGGCCGTAACGGCAAGCAATCCATCGAACCTTGCGGGACGGACGTCAACGAACTTGGTCTTCAACGACTCCTGGTTGCTTCAAGATGCCGATTCCTACCACCACGATCTAGCCACGGCTTGCGCAGTGCTCGCAGCGGTGTGCAATTCGGAATCGCAATACTACAGCAATGTCGAAGGAGCGGCCCCCTACGCCGAGCAATCGCTTTGGGCCCTGGGCTTCGCCGACGTGCGCACGGAATCCTACGCGCTGCGCAGCAACATCCTTGACGAGCTGGGAGCGCTTTTCATAGGATCCCACGACGTTGCCGCCTACACCTTCGCCAGCAAAACCATTCCCAACCCGCAAGGAGGAACGCCCCTCACGCTGGTGTTCGTGGGCGTGCGCGGAAGCTACGGCATCGAATGGATCAGCAACTTCAACCTGCACGATGCACAGGGAGACAGCGACGACCACCACGGGTTCGGAAAAGCCGAAACCGAAGTGGAACGCGCGCTCGCCCGCTACGCGCATGAAATAGGAGCAAGCCCGGAACGCACCCGCATTCTGATCACCGGCCACAGTCGCGGAGGGGCCATCGCGAACCTGCTGGCCGCAAGGCTGAACAACCTTGGCGAAACATCGAACAAGATTGCTCCCGCTTCGGGCATCTACGCCTACACGTTCGCAGCTCCCGGGTGCACGCGCGAATCCGACCGGCAAAGCCCTGCGTACGACAACATCTTCAACATCGTGAACGAATCCGACATCGTGCCGAAGCTTCCGCTCTCAACCTGGGGATACGGGCGATACGGAACCACCGTTGCGCTGCCAAGCGTTTCCAGCGACCAGTTCTCGACGCTGTTCGACCGCATGCGAGAGGCATTCCAGCGCAATACGGGAATCATGCCGACCTACGACAAGGCGGGGCTGGCGTCGATCGATACGTTCGAGAACAACATGGACGAAGTGCTGACCTCGATCGGAAGCCCGGTCAATCCCGCACGCATCGTCGCGGCAGCCGGATCGCTGCTGGGAGTGGACTTCGGCGCGGCTCTGGCCTCGCACTTCCCCGATACGTACATCGCTTGGATGCAAAGCACCGACGACAACAGCCTCTCGTTCGACGCGCCCGCCAAGCGCACGGCGATCGCCTCGTAAGCAGGCGGGTCGTCAACGTCCACCAAGACGCGAAACGCGTTTCGCTCAAACGCATCGTCGCCGGCAAAGCAGCAGCGAAAGCGTCACTCGAAATAGAACAAGTCTTCGAACTTCTTATCCAGCGCAATGCAGAGCACGAGCGCAAGCTTCGCCGTTGGGTTGAACAAACCCGTCTCGATAGATGAAATGGTCTGACGCGACACGCCCACCAATCGAGCAAGCTCCAACTGAGAAAGCCCCGCTTCGGCTCGCGCCGCTTTCAGGCGGTTCTTCAGTTCCAACTCGCCATCGTTTCGATGAACGTCGTCAAAGCCGAACGAGGGCATCTTAATCACGAACGATCCCCTTACATCGTGATCAACACATGCTGGACAGCCCAGATCACGGCGGCAACAGCAGCGAAAGCGCCCAGGAACAGCGCCCCTTTCATGCGCAGTTTGGAGTACTGCGCAAACCCCATGCTGGCAACCCCCGCCATGAAAACCGCGTTGATCCCGTTCGTTTCAAGACCGTGCGACCGATCCCACACCTGCAAGATTGCCAACCCCAGCATCAGCGTACTTCCCACGATCACGAGCATACGCTGCTCCATAGACCGGAAGCGCTCGTCGACCAGCCCATTATCCTCACGGCTTTTCTCAAGAATCTCATGCTTGTCCATACCGAATCCTTTCCGGCAGTCCCGAAGGAGAACCCGCGCACAACCCATAATCCCAGCCCAACCGTGTTCCGATCCAACGGTAATGTCAAGTACACTTGACATTACGATAAGTTTACTTGACATCATGCAAGAATACAAGCTGCGTGCCCCAAATCAGAAACCCTGCATCGCTTTCTTTTGCTACCATAACGATCATGAAAGCTAACGACGAAACACCCCAAGCCAAGAAGGCGCACAAGCCGCGCGCGAAGTGGCCGCGCCGCCTTGCAATCGCCCTAGCGATTGCGCTGGTCGCAGCGTGCTTGGCAGCAAGCGCCTTTCTCGTGTACGCCAGCTCGTACTACCACGACGCAGACGCGCATCACGAAAACCTCGCGTCCACCGCGCAGCTTCCCGTTGAGCAGGGCGACGGATACCTGGCATTCGGAGACCCGAACGCCAGCGTCGGCTTGGTGTTCTACCCGGGAGCGAAGGTCGAGTACAGCGCCTACGCCCCGCTCATGCGCGACCTAGCCGAACGCGGCGTTTTCTCCGTGGTGGTGCAGATGCCGTTCAACTTCGCGTTCTTCGACATCAACGCAGCCGACCGCGTTCGCGCCGCATACCCCGCGATCACCTCATGGTGGGTGGGCGGTCACTCCCTCGGCGGATCCATGGCCGCACAATACACTGCTGATCACGCAGACGACCCCAGCATGAAGGGCATCGTTTTGGCGGCCTCCTACTCCGCGAGCGATCTTTCGCACGCCAACCTGGGAGCCGTTTCCGTATACGGCTCGAACGACCAGGTGCTCAACCGCTCGAAACTCGAAGAAAACGCGGGGCTTCTGCCTTCCGAGTCATCCACCGTGGAGATAGCGGGTGGAAACCACGCAGGTTTCGGCGACTACGGCCCGCAAGACGGCGACGGCTCCGCGTCGATCTCCCCCGAACAGCAGCGTGGCCAGGCGGCGGACATCATTGCAGCCTACCTGCTCGATCGCGAGCAGGCGGCAACGCCCCAAAGCGCAAGCCTGCCCCAAGCAGCTTAAAACGAACGAGCCGCTTTTCCGCACCAGCAAGCAAGCCGCCGCACGTTACGCCGCCTTCCGAGCTTTTCCACGCGGAAGCAAGAGCATCCCTGCCACGAACCCGGCCACGATGACGCCCGCCTGCACCTCGAAGCTCACGCCGAAGCCGAACGCATCGATGCCCAGGTCGTTCGAAGATGCCTGCGCCATGATGGCGATGAGTACCGAGGAGGCAAGCGCCCCGAAGATCTGCCGAAACGACGTGATGATGGCCGTTCCTTGAGCCAGGTCCTCGGCAGGAAGCGCCGCGCACGCGTACGCCGTCATGGGCATCATCAGGCACGCCACGCCCACGGTGCGCACGCCGAACAGCGCGGTCACCGCCCACTCAGGCGTACTGGCATCGCACGCCGCGAAGGCAAGCGTCCCAACAGCCAGCACCGCGGATCCAACAACGATCAAAGGGCGCGGACCGCATCGGTCCAGCAACCGGCCCGTCACGGGGTTCAGCACCCCCAGCAGCAACGCCCCGGGAAGAATGGCCAGGCCGGACGACGTGGCGCTCAGCCCCTGCACATCCTGCACGAACAGCGGGACCATGATCGACCCCGCCATGAACGCAATCTGCGCGATCATGACCAAGCCGGTAGCCACGGCGAAGGTTCGGTTGCGAAAGCACGCAAGCTTGAGAAGAGGTTGATCGATGCGCGCCTGCCTTCGAGCGAACACCGCCAAAGCCGCCACGCCGCTCACAAGCGCAAGGACGGGCAGCGCGCTCAAGCTCCCGTCCGCCTCCATGAACGTAGTCCCTGCCATGATGGCGCAGAACCCAAGCGCATAGAGCAAACCCGAGGGGACATCGAAACGCTCGCGCTTCCCTTCGCGCTTCATCACATCGGTCAGCAGGGGAAGCGCCAGCGCTATCACAACAATGGTCACGGCGCCCAACACGATGAACACCGAGCGCCAACCCCAAAAGTCTATGAGGAAGCCCGATACGGTGGGGCCGATAGCCGGCGCGAACCCGATGATCAAGCCCACCAGGCCCATAGCGCGTCCGTACTCGTTGCGCGGATACACCGAAAGCGCCACCACCTGAATGAGCGGCAACGCGATGCCGGCACCGCCCGCCTGCAGCAAGCGCGACGCCAGCAGCAGCGGGTAGTTCGGTGCGAACAGGGCGGCAGCGCACCCCGCCACGAAGCACAGCATGGCGGCAACGAACAGCTTCTTCGCATCAACGCGATTCACCAGGTAAGCCGTCATGGCCGAAATAAGGCCCAGCATGAAAATATAGGACGTGGTAAGCAGCTGACCAAGAGCGGCGTTCACCGCGAACTCGTGCATGATGGTGGGCAGCGCCGCTATCATCATGCTTTGGGAAATGCACGCGGCAGTGGTGCCGGCCATCATGATGGACAGCACGACGGTTCGCTGCCTGCGCGGCAGTCCGTCGTGCGCGGCAAGCGCATCGTCGCCCGCAGCCTGGTGTTTCGCTCTGTCCGTTTGCTGTCCCATAAGGCCATGGTAGCACCGGCACTTTGGGAGCCCCCACCCTTCGGCAAACGTGCACATTACAGTTCGGCAACGTATCGCATGCAAACTAATTTGCCTTCTAACCAGGCTTTATCGCAGCTTATCGCGCCGTTCGCACCAATCGGGCATGAAGGTATCCATAAGCTCTTTGAAGCGCGGGCCGTGGCCCCGTTCCAAAAGATGGCACAGTTCGTGAACCACCACGTACTCCAGGCATTCCGGGGGATACAGCGCCAGGCGCACGTTCAGGCAGATGCGGCCCGTCGAAGGCTGGCAGCTGCCCCAGCGACTGGTCATGTTCCGGTACGCCAGCTTGCCCGCCTTCACGCCCATGATGGGCTCCCAAGCTTCCACCAGCACCGGAGCGCACGCCTCCACCACGGCGCGCCATGCGGCAACCTGCTCCGGCGAAGCCTGAGCCGCCCGAGCCGCAGGCGACGACGCAGCCTGCGCGCGCTTCTGGTCGATCCACGTCCGCTTCTCCCGAACGAAGCGCTCCACATCCTGGTCGCGCACATGCAGCGGAGCGGAAACTTCCACGCAGCCGCCCGTGCGCGCGATGCGCAGGTTGAGGTTCTTCACGCGCTTGCGCGTCAAGCGTACGGGCAGACCGTCCACAAGAAGCTCTACCGCAGCATCGCCCGCACGACGCCCGCGCGCCGAACGACCTGCGGGTGCAAGAGCGCCGCTCCCGCGCTGCGCATCGCGAAAACCCTGGGACATGCGGCTCCCTACGCCTCGAGCGCGATGTCGTAGGCCGCGTTGCGCGCAATGCCGAACTCGTCGGCTATGGTGCGAGCTACGTCCTTGTTGCGCGCGCCGGCAGCCTTCAGCTCTGCCGCTCGAGTCCGAGCGGCAGACTCGGCGTCTTCCTCGGCCGCAGCACCCTCCGCCACGCTGGGACCATCGATCACCAGCACGATCTCGCCCTTGATGCCGCCGCCTTCCGCACGAGCGGCAAACATGTCGCGCAGGCGCGGCAGGGAGTCGCGCGCCACTTCCTCGTGCAGCTTCGTCAACTCGCGGCATACGGCACCCTCGCGGTAAGGGTACGCCTCGGCAAGCGATTCAAGTGCGCTGACCAGGCGATTAGGACTTTCGTAGAAGATGAGCGCGGCGTCGAGGGCACGCAACGACTCCAGCGTGGCGCGGCGCTCCGCATCCTTGCGCGGGAAGAAGCCGCCGAAATAGAACCGCGGGTTCGTGCTGCCGCTGGCCACGTACGCCGTAGCCGCAGCAGTCGGACCGGGCAGCACCTCCACGGGCACGCCGGCCTCATGCGCGGCGCGCACCAAACGCAAGCCGGGATCCGACACGCCGGGCATGCCGGCATCGGAGCAGTACGCGATCACCTCTCCGGCCGCCACGCGATCGACGATGGCCGACGCGCGCTCGCCCATGAGCGCTTCGTCAAGGCGCTCGATGCGCTTCTCGATGCGATACGCCGCCAAAAGCCTGCCCGTGACGCGCGTGTCTTCGGCGCATACCGCATCGGCGGACTGCAAGGCCGCAAGCGCACGCTGCGGCATGTCCCCCAAGTTGCCGATAGGCGTCGGGCATATAACCAGCTTTCCAGCTGCGCGAGTTCCGGCTGCACAAGATTCCACTGGCTACCCCGCTACTTTCGACGCATAAGAACGAACGCCACCACCAGCACGACAAGCGCGAGCGCCACCACGCCGCCCACGATGAACGGTAGCGGATTGTCTCCCGTACAGGCCAGGCAGCCATACGCAAGCTCCATGCAACTCCCCTTTCGTCGTGCCGGCGCCTCGGTGCGCAACGGCGTTTCAACCGGTCTCCATTGTCGGGCATGACGAGCCCAATGGCAAACGCAACCCGCCAACCATCGCTCACAAAACGCAAGTCGGCGGGTTGCGCGCGAACGCTAGCGCGGCCGACAGGCTGCGCACGGGCGCTAGCGCTGCTGACAGGCTGCGCGCGAGGCTAGCGCATCTTCTGAGCTCGGGCAACCCACGCGTCGCCCAAAAACTGTATCGCCTGTACAAGCACGATCAGCACCGCAATGCACGACACCATGACATCGGCCTGATAGCGCTGGTAGCCGTACCGGTACGCCAGATCGCCCAGGCCCCCGCCGCCCACGATGCCGGCCATCGCGGAAAAGCCCAGGATGGAAATGGCCGTGATGGTAATGCCCTTGATCAGCGGAACACGCGCCTCTGGCAGCAGCACGAACAGCACGACCGCGGTTTTGCTGGCGCCGGCGGCGAACGCGGCCTCCAGCATACCCCGGTCAACCTCCGCGAACGAGGTTTCCGACAACCGCGCGAAAAACGCGATCGCGGCAATGGACAGGGGAACCACCACGGCCTCGCTGCCGATCTTCGTGCCCACGATCAAAGACGACAGCGGAAGCAAGAAGATGAGCAGGATGAGAAACGGAATGGAGCGCACCACGTTCAGCACGGCCCCCACCAGCCTGTTGACCCAGACGTTCTTCACGAACAAGCGCGTGCCGGTGACGTACAGAAGAATTCCCAGAGCGCCCCCGACCACCACGGCGGCCGCCAGCGCAACCGAGCACATGAACGCGGTCTGACCCAACGCAACGCCAAGCTCCGGCGCAATTCGCACGATGTTATCCAGCATGGCGCACCACCTCCAAACGCTCCACGCGCGCCCTCAAGTGCGCCGCGACTTTCTCTATTTCCGCAGGCTCGCCGTTCACCAGCACGTACAGAATCCCGTAAGGCTGTTGGGCAAGGTACTCTATCCGCCCGTGCACGATCGATATCGTCACGTCGAACGAAGACCCCGCTTCGAACAGAACCGGCTCGGTTGCGGCAGGGCCCGCGTACGTTAATTTGAACAGCGCTCCGCTTTGCTGCAGCACCTCTTCAGGCAGGTCGAAGCGCTGCGTTTGCTCGACAAGGCCCTTCGCCACCTCCGACTGGGGATTCGAAAGCACGTCGAACGTGTTGCCATGCTCCACGATGCGGCCCTTGCCCATAACCGCCACCCGATGGCAGATGCGCTTCACCACGTCCAGCTCGTGCGTGATGACCACCATAGTGACGCCCAGCTCCTCGTTCGCGCGCCTAAGCACGTCTAGGACCGATGCGGTGGTCTCCAGGTCGAGCGCGCTCGTAGGCTCGTCGCACAGCAGGATGCGCGAACTGGGGGCAAGCGCCCGCGCGATCGCCACGCGCTGCTTCTGCCCGCCACTGAGCGTGCGCGGGTAGACGTCCTTCTTGTCCAGCAGGTTCACGAACCTCAGCACCTCGTCAACGCGCTCGTCCGTCTGCCGCTTGCTCCACCCGGCCTGCTTGAGCGGAAACGCAACGTTTTGGCCGACGGTCTTCGCGTTCCACAGATTGAAGTGCTGGAAGATCATGCCGATGCCCGCGCGGGTTTCGCGCAGCTGCCTGCCCCTTTGCCCCACGATGGAAACGCCATCGACGATCACCTCCCCGGCGGTGGGCGCTTGCAGCAGGTTGATCGTTCTGACAAGGGTGGACTTCCCAGCGCCGCTCGACCCGACGATGCCGAGCACCTCCCCTTCGCGCACGGCCAGGCTCACCCCGTCAACGGCCGGCGCCTTGGATTGCCCCGAGGGAAATTCGACGCGCACGTTTTTCAACTCGATCATGATGCTCCTCACGTGGACGAATCCTCTTAGTAACCGCTCGGCCTACTGAAGGCGGAGAAGGGGCGGCTGGGGTCCTCGATGGCGCGTCGGAAGGCGTCCGAGCCCACAATGGCAACGATGTCCTGGGCAAAAGGAGCGGCAGCATCCTCTCCGCGCACCGCGATCACGTTGTAATAGCCCTCGGAAAGCTGCTCCATGTAGGCCGCGTCGGCAAGGTCGAGGCCCGCGCCGATGGCGTAGTTGCCGTTGACCACGGCTGCGTCCACGCTATCGAGCACCGTGGGCAGAATCTCGGCGTTGACCTGCTTGATAACGATGTTCTTGGGGTTGGACGCGATATCGTCGACCGTCGCCTTGGCGGGGTCCACCGCCGAATCAAGAAAGACAAGACCAGCCTGTTGCAACACGCGCAACGAACGCGACAGGTTGGTGTCATCATTGGGAACGGCCACCGTCGCCCCTTCGCTCAACTGGTCGAGCGAACCCACCTTGTTGGAGAAAACGCCCATGGCCGCCGTAGGAATTTCGGCGAGAGCGGCCAGATCAAGGCCATGCTGCTGGGCAAAGCTGTTCAGATACGTGGAATGTTGGAACACGTTAAGCGAAATGTCTCCGTTGACAAGGGCGTTGTTGGGCTGGACGTAATCCGAGAACTCAACGTAGCTCACGGAATACCCCCGTTCCCTCAACGACGGCTCGACGGCTTCGCGAAACAGATCCTGATACGGACCGGCGACCACGCCCACTTTGAGCGACTTCGCGCCGGAATCATCCGTTCCAGGGGCCGAACAGCCCGAAAACAGGACCAGCGCGGCGCACAGGCTCGCAACGATCGAGAGCAGAGCAACAAGCTTGCATTTCATGACAAGTACCTTTCTTTTGCAGGAGGACGACCCGAGTTCGGGCATAAAAAAAGAAGCCTGAGGCTTCCGAGAATCGCGACACGGTATGTACGTTCACCCTAAGAAACAAGGATAGCGTTGCGACAATTCTCGAAGCACGACATGCGCATGCGCGGACGCATGCCCATCAGCACGGACAGAGCGCGGGGCATCATCATGTTCATGTACGAGAAAACAGCTATCATGGCCAACCTCCTTCCGGGTGCAAAAAGCCGATCCGAATACTACAGCAAATCACTAGGTGTTCAGTATAGGGAAGGAATCCGCGCCGTCAAGACCCCAATAAGAATCGATGCAACGGGCGACGGCGCGGGGCTCGCGAGGTCCGTGGGGTTCGCGGACGACGCGGGGTTCGCGGGGTTCGCGGACGACGACGCAGGACTTGCGAGGTCCGTGGGGTTCGCGGACGACAGCGTGGGACCCGCGGGGTTCGCAGGGCTCGCGGACGGCGCGGAACCCGCGAACGACAGCGCGGGGTCCGTGGGAGCAGGAAACGCACATGGAGCACGGGCGGTTGGGGATGGCGTGCATCGCGGGCCCGTGATGCGCCCGGAAGCCGGGTCGCGCGCGGCACGCAGGCGCGGATGCGCAATGCGCCCGTGTCTGCGCATCGAGCGTCGCCGCCGCGCAGCCGGCCCCGCTTCCCCCTGCGCAACGCGCTACAATGGAACCAACGTCGTACCCGATAGAGAGAAGGTCCCATGCACCAGGAACTCACGAAGAAGGCAGCAGAAGGATTCCTGCTGGTCGGACGCATCGACGCGCCCGAAAACCCGAAGGCGTGCGCGGTCATCGTCCATGGCCTGTGCGAGCACTACGGCCGCTACGATTACGTGGTGGAGCAGCTGCTGGCGGCCGGTTACGCCGTGGTGCGCTTCGACCATCGCGGGCATGGCCGGTCGATGGGCAAAGCGGTCTGGTACGACAACCGCCAGCAGATCGTGGCCGACACGGATCTGTTCGTGGAAGAGGCTCGCGCGCACTTCCCCGACCTGCCGCTGTTCATGATCGGGCATTCCATGGGCGGGTTCGGCGCAGCCAGCTACGCAACGACGTACCCCGGGAAGCTGGACGGCTACGTGCTGTCGGGAGCCTGGACCCGCGATCATGCCGGCTTGGCAGCGGGCGTGGTCGAGCAGGGGCTCGACCCGCAAACCTACCTCCCCAACGAGCTGGGCGACGGCGTATGCTCGGACCCCGCCGTGGGCGAAGCGTACCTGGCCGATCCGTTCGTCGTCAAAGAGTTCTCCGTTGCGCTGCTGCGCGCCGTGCACGACGGCCACGTATGGCTCCGCGAGCACGCTGCGAATTTCTCCGACCCGGTGCTTTTGCTGCACGGCGGCGATGACGGCCTAGTCAGCCCGCAAGACAGCATCGACATGTACAAGGAGGTGTCGGCCACGGACAAGTCTTTGCGCATCTACGCCGGCCTCTACCACGAGATATTCAACGAGTTCAAGCGCGACCGCGTTATCCGCGACGCCATCGAATGGCTGGACGACCGCGCACGGTAAGCGCTCCTCGCCGAAAAAACGCCGCCGAGCATTCCCCCTGAGAGATCGAACGGGTACAGTTCCACGAAACCGCTCGACAATCAGGGGGATTATCATGTCGCAAGGAGCCTTTGCTTCCTTTCTCGCGCGCAAGGACATCGAGATCTCGCCGCAGCGCTACGCTATCGACGCGCTGTCGGCCATGGCGCAAGGCTTGTTCGCCTCGCTTTTGATCGGAACCATCCTCGCCACCGTGGGAGACCTTACGGGAATCGCGTTCTTCAACGAGGTAGGCAGCTTCGCCAAAAGCGTTGCCGGGCCCGCCATGGCCATCGCCATCGGGTACGCCCTGAAAACGCCGCCGCTCGTTCTGTTCTCGCTTGCCGCCGTGGGTTACGCCGCGAACGCTGCGGGCGGCGCGGGCGGGCCGCTTGCCGTGCTGGTGGTTGCCATCGTGGCATCGGAGTGCGGCAAGGCCGTGTCGAAGGAGACGAAGGTCGACATCCTGGCAACGCCCGCCGTCACCATCCTGGCGGGCTGCGGGCTGTCGATCGCCGTCGCCCCGGCCATCGGCGCCCTGGCGTCGTCCGTGGGCGGGTTCATCATGTGGGCAACCGAGTTGCAGCCGTTCTTCATGGGCGTCATCGTGTCGGTGGTCATCGGCATCGCCTTGACGCTGCCCATCTCGTCGGCCGCCATCTGCGCCGCCCTCAGCTTGACGGGGCTGGCAGGCGGCGCGGCCGTAGCTGGATGCTGCGCCCAGATGGTGGGGTTCGCCGTCATGAGCTTCAAAGAGAACAGCTGGGGCGGATTGGTGTCGCAAGGCTTGGGTACGTCTATGCTGCAAATGGGCAACATCGTGCGCAAGCCGATCATCTGGCTGCCGCCCATTCTGGCATCGGCCATTACCGGCCCCATCGCCACCTGCGTCTTTCAACTCCAGCAAAACGGCAGCGCAATCGCATCGGGCATGGGAACGTGCGGGCTGGTAGGCCCCATCGGCGTGTACACGGGATGGGTTGCAGACGCCATGGCGGGCGCACCGGCAGCCGGGCCCCTCGACTGGCTGGGGCTAGCGCTGATCTGCTTCATCCTGCCCGCCCTTCTCAGCTGGGGAATATGCACCGGCATGAGAAAAGCGGGGCTCATCAAGGACGGCGACCTCAAACTGGAGGCGTAAAGGCGCGCAGGTGCAAAACGGGGTGCCCAAGCGTTGCTCGGCACCCCGGTCGGAAAGCAACTTGGCCCGCAACCGACTACAGCAGCTCTTCCACGGCGGGCGCGACCGCATCGGGAATGTTTGCCGTGGGCTCGAAGCGGCGAACGACGTTCCCGTCGCGATCGACCAGGAACTTGGTGAAGTTCCACTTGATGGAAGGCTTCTGGGCGTATCCGGGATCGGCCTTTGCCAGCAGGTCCTCCAGAACAGGCGTCAGCTCATGGCCCTGGTCGAACCCCTCGAAGCCCTTTTGCTCTTGCAGGTACGCGAACAGCGGATCGGCGCCTTCGCCGTTGACCTCGATCTTCGCGAACTGAGGAAACGTCACGCCGAAGCGGGAGGTGCAAAACGCCGCGATCTCCTCGTTCGTTCCCGGAGCCTGATGGCCGAACTGGTCGCACGGGAAGTCCAAAACGTCCAGCCCGCGCTCGCGCAGGGCGCGATACAGTTCTTCGAGCTGGGCATACGTCGGCGTAAAGCCGCATTCGGTGGCGGTGTTCACAATAAGCAGGACGCGTCCGCGGTAATCGGCAAGCGAAACGGCGTTGCCCTGCTGGTCTTTCACGGTGAAATCGTAGATGCTCATGAGCGCCTTCTTTCGAGAGGTTTCCAAGAGGGTCCGATGGACGACCTTAGTGTACGCCCAATTGATACTTTGTTGATTACAGTTTACGAAACCGTTGCCGTCGCCCTTGGCGTCCGCTCCTCCACTGCCGCAAACGGCTTGCTCGCGCGGGCGGCGATGCGCTTCGAAGCCTTTGCCCACACCCCGTCCGTCGCCCGCTCCCTCAAGGCGTTCCCGCAACCAACCTGGTATCATGAGTCCAACAAGGAGCTAAAGCGTACGGCGATCTCGCCGCTTTCCAAGGAGACTCATGAACTTCATTCGCAGCACCTGGAGGCTGTTCGCGTACAACCTGCGAACCGTTTTCCTGTTCGAAGCAGGATTCCAGATTGCATTCGCCATTTTGTTCGTGCCGCTCAGTTTAGGGCTCATAGACTTCGCGCTGTACGCCGCCGGCCTTTCCTACCTGTGCGACGCGAATCTGGCGACATTCCTTGGCAGCCCCGTAACCTGGCCGTGCGCCTTGTTCGCCATACTCTTGCTAAGCCTGGGGTCGCTGTTCGAAATGTGCGCGCTCGTGCTGCTGATGCAGGCCGGAAGGATGCGGCGAAAGATTGGGGTGCGCGAGCTGGCGAACCGCACGTTCGAGCAAGCCGTGCGCATCGTCCATCCACGCAACTGGCTGCTGATCCCCTTCGTGCTGCTGTTTGTTCCGCTCACGAACCTGGCCGTGACCTCGTCGGTCTTGACCGATTTCAGGCCTCCCGAATTCATCATGGACTTCATCTGGGAAAACAACGTGCTTTCCTGCGCGTTGATCGCACTGTTCGTTGCCCTGTACATCCACGCTTTCTTCCTTGCGTTCGGCGTGCACTTCTTCACGCTGCGCAACGAGGACTGGATGCAGGCGCGCGCTTCGAGCAAGCGCCTGCTGCACGGCGCTCGCTGGATGCTGGCTCGCCGCATCTTGGCGCTTGTCGGCCTGTTCGCCGCAGAAGCGGCGGCGGTAGCGCTCATTGGAATATTCACGCTAACGGTGCTGATCGAGGGAGACGCCTCCCCGGTTGCCTCGATAGGGCTTGCCGTCATTTCGCTCGGGTTCTTGATAATCACGCAATGCCTGCTCACCCCGTTCAGCTACGCTGCGCTGAGCTGCACATTCTACGAACTCACCGACAAAAAGAACATCCCCGTCGACTACCGCTTCGAGCCATCGGGCCCAACCGGACGCACGCCGTTTGCCAAGAGGGCAACGGCAGCAGCGCTCGCCCTGATCGCGTTTGCATCCTCGACTTCGTACATAACTTCCCACGGCCTGTTCGAGCCTTCGCAGGAACCGCCCGCCCGCGTAGAGATCACCGCGCATCGTGGAGGAGCCCGCACCGCCCCGGAGAACACGCTTGCCGCCTTTCAGCAGGCTATCGACGAAGGCGCTGATTGGGTGGAGCTCGACGTGCAGCAAACCGCCGACGGCGTGCTCATGGTCATGCACGACGCCAACCTCAAGCGAACGACGGGGCTGGACAAGAACTTTTGGGAAGTCACGTACAACGAGATCAAAGATCTGGACAACGGATCCTGGTTCGATCCCGCGTTCGCCGATCAGCGCGTATGCACGCTCGAGGAAGCACTTGCCCTCTGCAAAGGCAAAATCAAGATGAACATCGAGGTCAAACCCGACGGTCACGGCACCGACCTGGAGCGGAAAACGGTCGACCTCATCAACGCTTACGGCATGCGCGACCACGTGGCGGTTGCCAGCATCTCCTACGACGCGCTCGTACGCGTAAAGCAAGCCGACCCGCTCATGCCCACCATGTACGATATGACGCTGGCGTACGGCTACCTTTCCCACATACCGTACGTCGACTACTTCAGCGTTGACGACTTCTTCGTTACGCGGCAGCTTGTCGACGACGCGCACCGCGAAGGGAAAATCGTCTACGCTTGGACCGTGAACGACCCCGCCAACATGGCGCGTTTGCTCAGCTACGGCATAGACGGCCTGGTCACAGACGATGTGACCGCCGCACGCGAAATGGCCGAGGACTTCCATCCCGCCGACTAGGCCCCGTGCGAACGGCGAGGGACGCTCCCGCATCCGCGCGGCCTTCGAGGGGAACGACCGGCCTACACCTGCAAGGGGACGCTACCCGTCCGCGAGCAGGATCGCGTCCCATCCCGAATCGTATCCCATCCCGCCACGCCCTCTTCGTCGAGGTTTTGTCAAAACGGACGAGTTTTGCTGGTCCTCAAACCAGGATAAACGCAACGAGCAAGTCTCTGACCAGGCATGATGGAAAATGCCCCTTGGCAACCTGTCGGCGAGAGGCGAAAAACCTCCGCAAAACTCGTCCGTTTTGACAGAGCCCGGAAACCGCGCGCGAAAAAACAGGGGGGCTTTTCAGCCCCCCCTTTCTTCGCCTTCTTCTCGCAGAGCGCCGGTCGGTCGGCCCTACGCCTTTTCCGTTTCGATCTCAAGCGCACCGGCTCGCTCGCACGAAGCGCACGGGCAGGTCGATCCCACGAACTCGTCGCGACTCGCGCGCGCTTGCTGCTCCTTCTCGACCAGGTTGGCTTTCGCC
>NZ_DBFOSR010000111.1:0-4302 GCF_048427265.1 Paraeggerthella sp. | reverse complement strand
AACATCATGAGCGTGGATTTCGGTACGTGAAAATTCGTGACCAGGGCGTCTACCACGTGGAACTCGGATCCCGGCAGCAGGTAGAGCGAGGTCGCCTCTCGCTCGCGCGGCGTAACGGTACCGGCCTGCGGGTTCCAGGCGCTTTCCAAGCTGCGGACGCTGGTGGTTCCCACGGCTACGACGCGCCCGCCTTGGCGACGCGTTTCGGCGATAGCCTCTACCGTGCGCTCGGGGACCGTGTAGAATTCGGTATGGATGACGTGTTGCGCAGGGTCGTCCTCGTCGACGGTGCGAAACGTGTCCAGTCCTACTTCGAGTTCGACGGTTTCCCAGCGAACGCCCTGCTCTTTCAGGCGTTTGATGAGCTCCGGCGTGAAATGCAGGCCGGCGGTAGGGGCGGCTGCCGAACTCTCGCGGCGGGAGTAGACGGTCTGGTACAGCTCTTCGTCTCCGGCGTAGTTCTTGATGTAAGGAGGCAGGGGCGTGTGTCCTACGGCATGCAGCGCCTCGTCAAGGGAAGGCAGCGTCGTGGTCAGACGGGCGAGGCGCTCGCCTTTCTGAGCGCCTTCGGCCCAGTCGACGATTTCTGCGGAAAGCGCGACGTTGCCATCCGGATCAAGGAAGTCGACCACGGCGCCCGTGCCCGGTTTCAAACGCTTTCCCGGTCGCACCAGGACCTCCCAAAGCGCGCTCGCGTTCGTGCGCGGTTCGCGTCCCGTTATCTCGCGCAAAAGGAACACCTCGGCGGCGCCTCCGGTTCCGCGCTTGGCGCCCAGCAGGCGGGCGGGCATGACGCGCGTTTCGTTCGCCACGAGCAAATCGCCCGGTCGCAAGTATTCGGCGATGTCGCGGAAGATGCGGTCTTCCAACGCCCCGGTTGCGCGATCCATGACGAGCATGCGGCATCCGTCGCGTTCGACGGCGGGTTCTTGAGCGATCAGCTCGGGAGGCAGATTGTAGTCGAAATCGGAAGTTTTCATGCGTGCGGTTCCTTCGCGGCGTTTGTGTAGGCGTCGATGCGTGGTTCAGAGCATCTTATTATAGGCGTTGTTCCGGCTTGGCAGTCGGCTTTCGCCAAGGGTTCATGCGGTGCGCTTTTGCGCGCAAGCTACTGCGAGGCGTCCTTTTCCTGCGTGCGCAGCGCCTTCAGGACGGCTCGTTTTCGAGCTTGCTTTTCATCGTAGGCCAGCCGTTCCGCTCGTTTTGCCGTTCGCTCGGCTTCAGCAGCCTCCCGTTCTGCCGCATGCGCTGCGCGATCGGCTTCCCGGGCGGCTTCGCGTGCGGCTTTCCGTTCGGATCGTTCGGCCTCCGCTTCGGCTGCTGAGAAACGACAGCCGCAGTAGTTTTGACGATACATGCCCGCCTCGCGGCTTCTGCGCGTGGCTTCGTCGTAATAGGGACGGAAGTCGCGAAACACCGCGCTTACGCCGAAGCGTGCGGCGGCGCTCGAAAGCTCTTCGTGAATGATCTCGGTGTACTGGTACGGGCTTACGGAAAGCGTCGTGCCGATGCCGTCGAATCCGTGCGCTGCGGCAACAAGCGCGGTTTCCTCGAAACGCAATCGGTAGCATGCGCGGCAGCGCTCCATGCGGCGGGCGGGGTCGATGGCAAGGGGAAGGGGCCTGGCTCCGTCCGATGAGGCGGCAAGGCGCTCGCGTGCTTCCGAGAGAGCTTCTTCGCCGATCCGTCCAGCCGATGCTTCCCATGCGCACGGCGCGCGAAGACCCTTCATGACCGCGACGTCCTCTTCTTTGGCCCATGCGAGCAGCGCGTCCAAGCGTCGGCTGTATTCTGCATCCGGCGCTATGTTCGAGTTCGCGTAATATATGGTAAGGTCGTGTCCTGCTTCGTGCAGCAAGCGAACGGGCTCGAGCGAACACGGGCCGCAGCAGGCGTGAAGTAGTAGTTTCATCGGGTTTCAGAGCTCCTTCGCAAACGTGGCTTATACTACCACGCTAGGCATTCATCCATCATTTGAGCAAAGGAATTTCGCAATGGCGAACCGTTTTTACCGTGCGATCTGCTTCGATCTTGACGGAACCCTGCTCCCTATGGAGCTTGACGGGTTCATGCAGGCGTACTTTCAGTCGCTTGGCGCGTACGTGGCGCGCTTCGGCGTGGCTCCCCAGGATTTTTCCGCCGGCATGAAGGCCGGCATCAAGGCCATGGCCGCTCATGACGATGCTCGCCCCAACTCCGATGCGTTTTGGGAAGGGTTCCTTGCTTGCGTCGATCGAGGCGCGGCGGATTGGGAAGGGGAGCTGGCGGCGTATTACGATCGCGAGTTCGGTGCGATCGGCAACGGCGTGATTCCCAGCCCTGCAGCGGCGCGCGCGGTGAACGCGCTTGCGGCCAAGGGCTACCCGCTGGCTTTGACTACCATGCCCATGTTTCCCCGCCGCGCGGTGGAATGGCGGTTGGAATGGGCCGGCGTGGATCCCGCCTTGTTCTCGCGCATCACCTCGTTCGAGAACTCGACGTCCGTGAAGCCGAAGCTGGCGTACTACGCCGAGAACCTGGCCGCTCTTGGGGTGTCTGGAAACGATGTGCTCATGGTGGGCAACAACACGAAAGAGGATTTGGCGTTCATGGGCTTGGGGGCCGATGCGTTCTTGGTGACCGATCTGCTGCTCGACCCGATCGGATTCGACGTGAGCTCCGTTCGAAACGGAACGCTCGAGGCGTTCGCCGATTGGGCGGAGTCCTTGCCCGTTTGCGCCGATCCTGCAACGGGGATAGAAGCGGGGCTTGTTTCGATGACTGCGCGGGATGAAGCGCTTGCCTCGAACGGTTGCCCCGATGCGCTTGCGGCCGACGCGGCCGTTTCTGCGGCGGGCTTTTCGATCAACGGAGTGGAGGGATAGTCGTGTCGCTGTTCGATTGCACGTGCGAAGCGACGAGCGGCCACGCTCGCGCGCTTACGTACGAAACGGCCCATGGATCGTTTCAGACCCCCATGTTCATGCCTGTGGGTACGAGCGCTACGGTGAAGGGTGTCACCGTTGGTCAGCTGAACGATCTGAAATCCCAGGTGGTGCTGGCCAACACGTACCATTTGTCTTTGCGTCCCGGTGCGGACGTGGTGGAAGAGGCTGGCGGCGTGCACGGGTTCTCGCACTACGACGGCCCGATGCTCACCGATTCGGGCGGGTTCCAGGTGTTCAGCTTGGCCGACACGGTGAAGCTTGACGACGACGGCCTGACGTTTCGCTCCATCTACGACGGGTCGAAGGTGCGATGGACGCCCGAGACGAACATGGCCATCCAAGAGCAGCTTGGCGCCGACATCGCGATGCAGCTTGACCAGTGCGCACCGTATCCGGCCGAGAAGGCATTTGTAGCGAAGGCAGTGGACCTGTCGGCCAAGTGGGCGCGTCGCTGCCTGGCGGCGCACCAGCGCGCTGACCAGACGCTGTTCGGCATCGTGCAGGGAGGGATGCACTTGGATTTGCGTTTGGACTCCATTCGTCTGCTGCGCGAGATCGAGGACGAAAGCCTGGCGGCTGGCGGCCGTCGCTTCGGGGGCTTCGGGATAGGCGGTTACTCGGTGGGCGAGGACCACGAAGTCATGTTCGAGACGCTAGGCGACGTCGCACGAGCGTGTCCTGAAGATCGACCGCGGTATCTTATGGGCGTGGGAAATCCCACCACGCTCGTGCGCGCCGTGCGCGAAGGCGTGGACATGTTCGATTGCGTGCTGCCCACGCGCACCGCGCGCATGGGCACGGCGTTCTCCAGCACGGGCCGCATGAACATGCGCAATGCGAAGTTCACGCGCGATTTCGGCCCGCTCGATCCCACGTGCACGTGTCCGACCTGCCAGAACCATAGCCGTTCGTATATACGTCATCTGGTCAAGCAGAACGAGATGCTGGGCGGTATCCTGCTGTCCATCCACAACCTGTATTACTTGCTGGATCTCATGCGCCGCGCGCGCGAGGCGGTGCTGGCCGATTCCTACGAGGAATTCTACGGGGAGTGGATGGCAAGCCCGGCGGCGAAAGACTACTGAGTTTCGGCATCGGTCGTTTCCGTTGTTTTGTGCGACGCTTGTGCGCTGGCGTTGAACCAGCTGCGCGGTTTGCGTATAATAGGGTCGAGCCGCAGGGAGCTGCTAACTCCCCACGGCTCTCGAATCGCTTCGGCGGTTTGGCTTTTTGTTTAGGGCTCCCTATCCTTTCGGACTGGGAGCTTCTCTATTATTACCGCGACGAGCGCGATAACGCTGGAGATCAGCTCGACGGCCGCCGTAATCAAAGCCAAATCGGTCATGGCGTCCACCTCCTCCCGTTTTTCCCTTCG
>NZ_DBFOSR010000110.1:0-25511 GCF_048427265.1 Paraeggerthella sp. | reverse complement strand
GTTGCGCCGGTTGAGCCCGGGACCTCGGGGCAGCAGCCCAAGCCGATGCCCGAACCCGTAAAGGCCCAGGCAAAGGCGCTTCCCGTTACGGGCGACTCGAGCTTGGCGGCCGTCGCTGCGTTCGCGGGCGCGGCCTTCCTGGCGGGCGTGGTGATTCTTGCCGCTGCCATTGCCGTGGGAAAGAGGCGGTCGGGAAAGTAACAGCCTGCTAAGTAGTTTCAAGAGCGGGCGATCGGGGCGGGTGCGCAGGTGCGTGCCCGCCCCGATGCCGCGTGCGCCGCGAAGGGGCGTCGCTGCCGTTGCTTCGCGCTGCGAGCGCTTGCGAGGACGCTACGCCTTTCCCTTCGCCATCGAAAGCGATATCTTGCCGCGATCTTTGTCGATGCCGGTCACCCAGACGGTTACCGTGTCGCCAACGGACACGACCTCGCTCGGGTGCTTGACGAAGCGGTCGGACAGCTTGGAAATGTGGACGAGTCCGTCTTGCTTCACGCCGATGTCGACGAACGCGCCGAAGTCCACCACGTTGCGCACGGTGCCGGTCAGCTCCATGCCGATGGACAGGTCGTCGAAGTCCCGCACGGTGCGGTCGAACACCACCGGCGGCGCGTCGTCGCGGGGGTCGCGGCCCGGTTTCTCCAGCTCGGCCACTATGTCTTTAAGCGTGGGAAGGCCGACGCCCAGCTCTTCGGAAAGACCCGCCACGTTGCCCAGACGGCTTGCGATATCGGGTACTCCGCCTTGGGCGAGCGCTTCCGGCTTCATCTGTGCGCGCTTCAAAAGCTCGCGCGCCACGGGGTAGCTTTCGGGATGGACGCTCGTGGCGTCGAGCGGGTTCGCGCCGTTCGCGATGCGCAGGAATCCCGCGCAATTCTGGAAGGCTTTCGCGCCCAGCTTCGGTACCTTCTTCAGTTCGCGGCGATCGGCGAAGGCGCCGTGCTCTTCCCGATAGGCCACGATGTTCTTCGCCACGGCGGCGTTCACGCCCGACACGTAGCCCAAAAGACTCGCGCTTGCCGTATTGAGGTCGACGCCTACCCGGTTTACGACGCGCTCCACCACGTCGCCCAGCGCGCGTCCGAGCGCCGCCTGGTCGAGGTCGTGCTGGTATTGGCCCACGCCGATGGCCTGGGGCGGAATCTTCACCAGCTCGGCTAGGGGGTCTTGCAGGCGACGCCCCAGGCTCATGGCGCCGCGCGTGGTCACGTCGAGGTCGGGGTACTCCTCGCTGGCCAACTGCGACGCAGAGTATACCGAGGCCCCGGCTTCGTTCACGATGGTGTACTGCACGGGCTGGTCCAGTCGCGCTAGAAGGTCGGCCACGGCGTCCTCGGTCTCGCGGCTGCCGGTGCCGTTGCCGATGGCCACCACGTTCACGCGGTGCTTCTTGACCAGGCTTTCGAGTGCGGCCTGCGCCTCCTTCACCTGCGAGCGCGGCGGCGTGGGGTAGACCGTCGTGTAGTCGAGCAGCTTGCCGTACTCGTCGAGCACCGCCACTTTGCAGCCGGTGCGGTAGCCGGGGTCGAGCGCAAGGACGCGCGCGCCGCGAACGGGGCGCTGCTGCAGAAGGTTCTCGGTGTTCTTGGCGAACACGCGGATGGCGTCGGTCTGCGCGCGCTCGGTAAGAAGGCTGCGCATCTCGCGATCGAGGGCGGGCGCCATCAGGCGTTTGTAGCCGTCGGCAACGGCTTCGCGCAGCACGTCGGCGAAGGGGCTTTGCGAGCGCGTGATCACGCGACGTTCCAGCTGCTCCACCGCGGCGTCTGCCTGGACGCGCACCTTCACACGCAGCTTGCCCTCTTTCTCGCCGCGGTTTACGGCGAGCACGCGGTGGTTGGGGATGCGCGAGAGCGGCTCCGAGAAATCGTAGTACGACTCGTAGACGGTTTTTTCCTGTGCGTCGGTTGCTTCGACGGCTAGCGCGCCGGTGCGCTGGGTGAAGCTGCGCAGCACGGCGATGTGCTCGGCGTCGTCGGCTATCGTCTCGGCAACGATATCGCGAGCGCCCTGCAGCGCGGCTTCGGCCGTGGGGAAGCCGGCTTCGGCGTTCACGAGCCCGGCGGCAAGGGCGAGCGGGCTCTTGTCCGAGCGTCCCTGCGCCAAGATGAGCAGGGCGAGCGGTTCCAGCCCGGCATCGCGCGCTTTCGACGCGCGGGTGGCGCGCTTTTTCCTGTACGGCTTGTACAGGTCCTCCACGCGCTGCATGATCGCGGCGTCTTCGATCTTCGCACGCAGTTCGGGCGTGAGCTTGCCCTGCTCGTCGATAGCGCGCAGCACTTCGTCCTTGCGAGCCTCGAGGGCGCGCAGATAGGAAAGGCGCTCGTCGAAGGCGCGCAGCTGGGCGTCGTCCATGCCGCCGGTGGCTTCCTTGCGGTAGCGGGCGATGAACGGAATGGTGTTGCCCTCGTCGACGAGGGCGATGACGGCTGCAACCTGCGCCGCGGAAAGCCCCAGCTCGCGTGCGAGCGTGGTATGGATGTTCGACATGGAATGCGCTCCTGTGTTCCGGCTTGAAATCGGGCTTGCCATTATACGCGAACGTCGCCGTCCGGGGCGTCCGCGTTTCCGGATGCAGGGATCGGCGCGCGCTGTCAAAACGATCGAGTTTTGCGGCGGTTTTTCGCCTTCGAGCACGTCGCTTTTGGAAGGCGTTTTGCATCACCCCAGGTCACAAAGTTGTCATGGGTCTTTATCCTGGTTTGAGGACCAGCAAAACTCGCTCGTTTTGACAGCGCGCGGCACCGCGGTGCAAGCATCAGCCGAGCGCCGCGCAACCGCCGCCCGGCTGACGTCGACCTATTCCCAGTTCAGCACGATGCGACCGTCTTTGGCGGGGGATACGGCGCCCGCCTCGGCCAGGTACTCGGTCATGAGGTCAGCGCAGGTTCCCCGGTCGGAATGCTCTTGCACGATAGAGGAAACGTAGGAATCGTCTATCGTGGTTGCCCAGGCTGCAATCGTGTAGCGGGCGTCGTCTTCGATCGGGGCGCCGTCGGCCATAGTCAGGCTCAGCACGTTGCCGTCCTTGTCGCGCCAGGGGGCGTACTCCATGCGCAGGCCCGAGCACGCGTACAGGGCGTTGATCTCGTCGCCGTCGGTTAGCGGGTGCTCCATGAGCTTCTTCAGGTTGGTGCCCGTGATCTCGTAGGTGGTCAGGGCATCGCTTTTGGATACGCTGCGCAGGTTGAAGCGATCCGCCAGATCAATGGGTCCCTGGTAGAGTTTCCCCGAGTTGCCCTTGAAGTAGGTGCCGTGCAAGAGCAGGGCTGCGTCGGCCCCCGTTGCCTCGCGCATGGCGTCGGCCATGAGCATGCTGGTTTCGAGCGAGGTGAAGTTTTCCGCGGCGTTTCCGATAACGGCGCTCTTTACGGGGTCGGTCGGCCTGTTCGGTTCGAAGGCGTCGGTGGCGGCGATGATCTCGTCCATGGTCATCGACCCGCGCATCCACTCGAAAGCAGTCTCGAAGTCCGACGTCTGCCCGAATTGATCCGCGAAGTACACCTGCCCCTTGTCGATGCAGTTCTTAACGTCCCAGAACTCGCTGCGGATGTTCTCTTGGTACGACTTGACGCCGCTGATGCCGGTGAAGCACTGGAACAGCGCGTCCTGACCCTCGTTGGTGCTCAGGTAGTCAACGATGTCCAGCAGGATTTGCCGCTTGCTCGGGTCGTCCATGGAACGCTGCGAGATGGCTAAATTGGTGCCGGACACCATTTGGACCCAACGCTCGTTCGGCATGTCGGTGGGATAGCCGATGAAGTCGATCTCGCAATCCGGGTTTTCTTCTTCGTACAGCCCGTACATGCCCAGCTCGGCGGGGATCATGGCTATCTCGCCTGCGTACAGGGCTTGACGGTTTTTCGTAAGGCTGGACGTGAAGTCGCTTTCTACCACGATGCCGCGATCGTACAGCTCCTTCAGCACGCCGTAGTACGGCTCCAGCAGCCCTTCGCACGAGGCTTCCCCTTTGACCACGGCTTCGTACTGCGCGCGCTTTTGCCCGGTGCCGAGCACTTCGCGATTCGAAAGCCCCAGCCCCACCTCCTGCACCGAGTATTTCAGGCAGGGGACGAAGGGGCGAATGCCCTCGGCGGATATGGCGTCGCACAGCTCGAACAGCTCTTCGCGCGTTGCGGGGATCTGCCAGCCGTGCTTCTCGAAGAGCGTCTTGTTGTAGAAGATGCCTTTGACGGTGTTGTTGATGGGCAGTTGCCGCAGCGCCCCCTCGGCGCCCAGCGTTTCAAGGGACGACAGGTTGTAGCGGCTGGTGAAGCTTTCGGAGGAAAGGTCGTACGCGTACTCGCTGTTGCCCATGCGCATGGCGCTGAACACAAGGTCGGGCAAGTCCTCGTGCTTGCCCTGTTCCTCCACGTAGGACCTGATCGTATTCGTGCCGGCGGCGTTGACCGTGACAATCTGAACGTCCGGGAATTTCTCTTCCAAAGCCGCCTTGAGCGGGCCGTCGCTGAAGACGGTGTAGCGGCCGATGGTGACGACCGTCTTGCCCGGCTCCACCGGCTGGTAGGAGACGATCTCGTTCTGGGCGCCGACGCTCTGCTCGGGCGCGGGCGGCTGGCTGCAAGCTGCAAGTCCTAGAAGCAGGGCTGCGGTCGTCAGGGTTGCGACTGCCTTTCGAATGCGCATGCTGGTGCTCTCCTTACCGGTTCAGGTACGTGCGAAACACGTTTTCGATGTCTTCGAGGTTCAGGGGCTTCGCCAAATGATCCTGCATCCCATGGCGAAGCGAGTTCTGCACGTCCTCCTCGAACGCGCCCGCCGAAAGAGCCACGATGGGAATGGTTGCGGCGTCGGGGTGCTTGCTTGCGCGGATGGCGGAGGCAGCCTCGAGGCCGGTCATGACGGGCATCTGGATGTCCATGAGCACGAGCGCGTAGCGTCCCGGCGCCGAGGACGTCACCGCTTCGACGGCTTCGGCTCCGTTGCGAACGGTGTCGACTTCCACGCTGAAGTCCGAGAGCAGATCGACGATGATCTCTCGGTTCATTTCGTTGTCCTCGGCCAGAAGCACGCGCTTGCCCCGGCAGAGGGCGCGCAGGTTTTCTTGGGATTGCGCGCTCGCGGGTCTTGAAACAACGGTCGCGGCCCTTTCCAAGGGGATGTCCATGATGAACGTCGATCCTTTCCCCGGCGTACTGCTTGCCTCGACAGTGCCGCCCATAAGCTCCACCAAGCTGTGCACGATGGCAAGCCCCAGGCCGCTGCCTACTTGGGCCGAGGTAAGGGACGACCGCTCCTGCTCGAAGGGCTCGAACAAGCGCTTCATGAACGCTTCGCTCATGCCGGCGCCGCTGTCGCGCACGATGAACCGCACGCGCGAGGTCGGACCGTCCTGAGAGACCTCCTCGCAGGACAGGGCGACGTCTCCGTGTTCCGGAGTGAATTTGACGGCGTTCGATACCAGGTTCACCAGGCACTGCTTGATTCTGGTCGCATCGCCTACGAAGCTTGTGTGCGAAAGCGCGCGCGGCGCCTCGCGCAGCGTCACGCCTTTCTCCTCGGCGGGCCCGCTTTGCAGCGCGATGACCGAGTCCAGCACATCGGAAAGCAGGAAAGGCTCGTGGGCCAGGGTCATCTTTCCGCCGTCAAGGCGATTCATGTCCAACATGTCGTTGATGATGTCGATGAGGTATTCGCCCGACTTCTTGGAGCGCTCAAGATGTCCGGCCGCGGTTGCCGGGTCGTCAAGGGAGCGCAGGGCAAGCTCGTTGGAGCCCACGATGGCGTTGAGCGGCGTGCGAATATCGTGGGACATCTTGGTAAGGAAGTCGCTCTTGAGGCTGGCTCGCGCGCTTTCGATCTTCGCCATCTGGCTTTTGCTCACCAGGTGGTAGAGCCACAGCAGCGAAAGCGCCGCGATCGACGCCACGATGAGCACCACCAAGGCGATGACGCTTTTCATGCTGGCGAACGTGGCCTGCGCGGTTATCGATACGGGGATGGCCATCACGATGTTGCGGCCTTCGTTGTCGGGAAACGTCTGCAGAAGCCACGTGTCGTCTTGCAGCTTCACGAGCACCTGCTCTTCTTCGCAGTTCAGGAGCGCTTTCTGCAGTTTCTCCACCAGGGCGGGGTCCACGCCGTCGTTGGTTAGGATGCGCAGGAAATTGTGGCTTTTGAAGTGTTCGTTAGCCTGCGACTCGGAAGGGCGCAAAAGGATGACGCCGTTCGTGTCGACCACGTACGAGGCGCCCTGTCCGTTGAACACGGGCAGGATGGCAACGTCTGCGTACTGCTGGGAGTCGACCACCTTCAGAAGGCCCGCGATCTCGACTCCGTCGATGGAAACGTTCTCGACCGGTGCTGCGAACACCCAGAAATCGCCCTTGCTCTGGACCGTGCAGAATTCGGAGCGCACTTCCGTCCAGGTGCCGATGTCCTCGGACAGCATGGAGCTTGACACGACGATGGCGCTTCCGTCCAAGGCAAGGCATCGTCCGTCCTCCGACAGCAGGTGAAACTCGTCCGAGTGGTCCAGCAGCTCGTCTACCTGAGCCATCGAAGTCGCACCGGAGTACGACAGGAACCGTGCGGCCGTGGCGGTTTCTTCTTCATGACGCTCTTTCAGCAGGTTGAGCTTCTTCGATATCAGGCTGCTGATCTGCTGCACGGATTCGACGCGCTCCCGATGGATGGAGTTGCTGAGGTCCGTGTAGGCGCGCGCGAAAGCAAAGGTTGCGCAGAGCAGCAAAGCCAAAAGGGCAGCGGATGCCGCTTTGAGCCAAGCCGGTGCCTGAGCGGATGCGGTTCGCGGTTTTCGCGTTCGTCTCATCGGGCTCGATCCTGTCCGGCCGCCGCCTCCTCGGTGCCCGAACCGGGTATTTCCGAAAGCACGGACAGCATTGCGGACATGGACTCGTCGTAAAAGCGGTAGCGGTTGCGGCCCTGCTGCTTCGCTGCGTACAATGCCTGGTCGGCGCAATGGAACAAGTCTTCGAACCGCGTGCCGTTCTGCGGCGCGCGAGCGGCTCCCATGCTGACGGTCATGGGATGGCCTCGGTACGGGTTCCCAAGCGAGCTGAAGATTCGATCGACGGCCGCCACAGGGTCGGAGGCCTCGACGAACACCAGGAACTCGTCGCCGCCGATGCGGGCGGTGATGCCCGCATCGCGCACGGCGCTCAGCACGCGCCGCGCCGTCTCCTGCAAAAGGTCGTCGCCGAACAGATGCCCGTAGCGGTCGTTCGCGCTTTTGAAGAAGTCCAGGTCGAACAGCATGAGCACGAAGTTTTTCCGCGAAGCCGCTTCGTCGAGCGCGTTCTGCACGGCGCTTTTGGCGGCCTTGCGGTGGAGCAGGCCGGTGAGCGCGTCGGTGCTTGCTTGCCAGATGAGCCGATCCAGGTTCATCCGCTCTTCGTGGACGTCCACGCATTTTCCGATGAATCCCGTTAATACCTCGGCATCGTTTCCCAGCCAAAGGGGACGGGCCAGCAGCTTGTGCCACCGCTGGCCGCTGTCTGTGTGCAGCAGGTAATGGGCGCTCACGTTGGGGCTTTCCGGCGAAGCCGAGACGATCAGGTTGCGCAACTGCTCCAGGTTTTCTTGCGCGACGACCTGGAGCAGCTTGCTGTTTTCAAGCGGGTTCTCGATGATGCTGGGAAGGCCAAGCTGCGACGCGCCCCATTCGGAAAGCGTCAGGACGTCGGTGTGCGCGGCGTATTCGAACTGGATTTCGCGGGACAGGTCGGCGAAGAACTGGTACTTGATGCGCTCCTGCTCGAGCAGCGCCAGCGTGCGGCTGGATACGTTGGCGGTTTGCACCATGGCGCGCGTGATGTCGAGCATCTCCTCTTTGGAGACGTTCCCCAGCGACTTGAGCTTCAGCTCTCGTTTCAGCTGCGGGCCGATGTCGGCCAGGCATTGCAGCAGCAACGGGTTGAACGCGCCGCATTCGCCGTTGAAGATCATGCGCATGGTTTCGTCGTGCGAGATGGCGTCTTTGTAGACGCGCTTGTGCGTCAAGGCGTCGTACACGTCGGCGAGCGCCACCACCTGCGCCTCGATGGGGATCTCGTCGCCCGCGAGGCCGTCGGGATAGCCCTTGCCGTCGTAGCGCTCGTGGTGCCAGCGGCAGATGTCGCGCGCCACCCGGACCAGTTCTTCGTCCGGGTAGTAGCGCGTGCTTTCCAATATGTTCGCCCCGGCAACGCCGTGGGTCTTCATCACGGCCCATTCTTCCTCCGTCAGCTTTCCGGGCTTGTTGAGGATCTTCTCGTCGACGGAGATCTTGCCGATGTCGTGCAGCGCCGAAGCGTTGGCGATGAGCGGGATCTTGGGCTGTATGCGCGCGTGCTGATCCGAAATGCGGCAGAGCTGCTCGAGCAGCATTTTCGTGATGGAGCGGATGTTGAGCACGTGCATGCCGCTTTCGCCGTTTCGGAATTCCACGATATGGCTGAGAAGGTCGACCATGATCAGGTTGCCCTTCTCTTTTTCGAGCATCTGCTCGGTGACCATGTTCTCGAGCATCTTTTGCTTGGAGTACAGCAAAACGGTGTTGTCCACGCGCCGTTGGACCGCCTTGGGGTCGAAGGGCCGGCTGATGTACTCGGTTGCGCCCAGGTCGTAGGCGCTGTCGATGTAGGTGGATGCGCTTTCCGCGGAGATGATGATGACCGGGACGTGCTCGAGCCACCTTCTTTTGCCCATGACGGCCAGCGCTTCGAAGCCGTCCATTTCCGGCATCACGATGTCAAGCAGCACGAGGGATATTTCGTGCTCGTGCTCTTGGAACAGCGCGATGGCCTCGCGGCCGTTGCGCGCTTCGAGTATTTCGTATTCGTCGCAGAGGATGTCGGCCAGCATGGAGCGGTTCAGCTCGGAGTCGTCCACGATAAGGATCAGGCTGCGCTCTTTCATGGCCGTTCCGTTTCCGGCTGGGCAAGCAGATCGCCGATGCGGGCCATCGTCTCCCGGTACGCCCGCGCCGTCTCTTCGGCCAAGGGCGCAACGGTGCCGTCGATCGTTTTCGGGCGCAGGGCCTCGGTGAGCCTTGACGAGCAGTCGGTCAGGCGGGTAAGCCCCAGGTTGAGCGCCGATCCCTTGATGGTGTGGGCAGCGCGAAAGGCCGTATCGGCGTCGTTTTCCGAAAGCGCGCGCTGAAGAACGTCCATGGAATCGTCGCGTTGCAGTATGCCCAGATACTTCCGTATGCGGTCATCGTTGCCGATCCTTCGGATGGCCTCGGCGTAATCCGCGCCCAATAGCGCGTAAAAGCGTTGCACCGTCATCGCGCTCGTCTGCTCTCGTGTCGATTGATTACGTAAAAGCAAAGATTACTTTACCGTAAAACGATCGGCGCAACGGGCACAATTTGGACGGAATCGCCGTGGAGGGAAAACACGCGCCGCCGCGCTGCGGGGAGGCGCAGCCCCGTCGAGTTATCGCGCCGCTTGCCCGCTGGCCAGCCCGTTGCGGCGAATTGCTGATACTATAGAGCGGTTAACGTGTTGCCGTACCTCTCAAGGAGATCAGCTATGGATGTGACGGAAAAGCGCTACCTGGAACTTCTCTCCCGATCGTTTCCCACAGCCGCCAAGGCTTCGGCCGAGATCATCAACCTCAGCGCCATCCTGAACCTTCCGAAGGGCACTGAGTTCTTCGCGTCCGACATCCACGGCGAGTACGAGGCGTTCTCGCATATCCTGCGCAACGGATCAGGCTCCATCCGTCTCAAGATCGACGACGTGTTCGGCGATGAGCTGAGCAAGGAGGAGAAGCGCTCCCTTGCGACGCTCATCTACTACCCGCGCGAGAAGATGGAGCTGGTCTTGTCCCAGGTGGACGACCCCGAAGCGTGGTACGACGTCATGGTGCCGCGGCTGGTGGCCGTGTGCAAGCGCGCCGCGCGCAAGTACACGCGCTCGAGGGTGCGCAAGGCGCTGCCGAAGGACTTCGCCTACATCATCGAAGAGCTGATGACCGAGAACCGCCACGGGGTGGACAAGCAGGCGTACTATGCCGCCATCATCGACGCCGTCATCCGCACGGATCGCGGCGGTGCGCTCATCGAGGCGCTGTGCCAGCTTATCCAACGGCTTGCCATCGACCATCTGCACATCGTCGGCGACATCTACGATCGCGGTCCGTATCCCCATATCATCATGGACGCCCTTATGGAGTACCATTCGCTCGACATTCAGTGGGGCAACCACGACATCGTGTGGATGGGCGCGGCGTTGGGGCAGCGCGGCTGCATCGCGCATGTGGTGCGCAACTGCGCGCGCTACGGCAACCTGTCGATCCTCGAGGACGCTTACGGCATCAACATCCTGCCCCTTGCATCGTTCGCGCTCGACGCGTATCGCGACGATCCGTGCGTTGCGTTCGGGCTCAAGGGAAACCCCGACCTTTCTCCTCAAGAGCTGGAAATGAACGTCAAAATCCAAAAAGCGATGGCCGTCATCCAGTTCAAGGTGGAAGGGAAGCTGATCGACGAGAACCCGGATTTCGGCCTGGAGGATCGCAAGCTGCTTGACAAGATCGACTACGAACGCGGCACCGTGATGCTCGGCGGCGTGGAGTACGAGCTGACCGACACCGTGTTTCCCACGGTGGACCCAGCCGATCCCTACCGCCTGACTCCCGAGGAAGAGGACGTCGTGCAGCGCCTTGAGCAGGCGTTCACCGGGTGCGAGAAGCTGCAACGCCACATGCGCTTCTTCCTTGAGGCGGGCAGCTTGTACAAGGTGCACAACGGCAGCCTGCTGTTCCATGCCTGCGTCCCCCTGAACGCCGACGGGTCGTTGAAGGAAGTGGACGTGTTCGGGTGCACGTACAAGGGCCGGGCGTTGTACGACGCCATGGAGCGCTGGGTGCGCGCGGGCTTCTTCGATCCCGATCCGGACATGCGCAAGCGCGGGCGCGACCTCATGTGGTACCTGTGGCTGGGCGAGGGGTCGCCGTTGTTCGCGAAGAGCAAGATGGCCACGTTCGAGCTGTACCTGATCGCGGACAAGGCCGCGCGCAAGGAGGTCAAGAACGCGTTCTACTCGTACCTGGACGACGAGGCCGTGCTGGCGGGCATCTTCGAGGATTTCGGGCTGGACCCCGACGCCTCGCGCATCGTGTGCGGGCACGTGCCGGTCAAGGTGAAGGACGGCGAGGATCCGGTGAAGTGCAACGGGCGCGTGCTGACCATCGACGGCGGCTTCTCGAAGGCGTACCAGCCCACCACCGGCATCGCGGGCTACACGTTGATCTCGAATTCCTACGGCTTCGTGCTGGCTGCGCACGAGCCTCTTGAGTCGATGCGCGCTGCCGTGATGAACGAGCTGGACATTCATTCGTCGCGCCGCGTGGTCGAGCGCGTGGAGAAGCGCACCTTGGTGGCGGACACCGATACCGGTGCGGTGCTGAAGCAGCAGATCGCCGACTTGGAGCTGCTGTTGGCGGCGTATCGTTGCGGCGAGATCGCCGAGAGCGGGAAGTAGGAAGCATGAACATCCAGGTATTCGGCACGAAAAAGAGCTTCGATACGAAGAAGGCCCAGCGCTATTTCAAGGAACGCCGCGTGAAGTTCCAGTTCATCGACTTGAAGGAAAAGGGCATGAGCAAAGGGGAGCTGGAGTCGGTCTGCCGCGCCGTGGGCGGGATCGACAAGCTGGTGGACCCGAAGGCGAAGGATGCGGACCTGGTGGCGCTGCTGGCGTATTTGAGCCCCGACCAGAAGTTCGACAAGGTTTTGGAGAACCAGCACGTTGTGGCGGAGCCGGTGGTGCGCAATGGGAAGCAGGCCACGGTGGGCTATGCTCCGGACGTGTGGGGAAGCTGGGAATAGGCGCGACGCTGCCGCCTGCCCGGGCTGCCGGGCGCGCCGACGCTCGATTCGGATCGCAAGCGCCTGAGGGGTTCGCGGCGAGGGGTGCTTTCGGCGCGCATCGTGTTGCTCTTTTGTTGCATGCTCTTTCGTAGAATAAAACATTCAATTACGAAAGACGTGGCCGATCAGGCTGTTTCCAACGAAAGGCAAGTCCATGAAACGATGCGTCTCGATAGCGCTTGCGCTCCTGCTGGCCTTCACGACGATTCCCGCGCTGGCGCTCGAGCCGTCGGGCGACCCCGCTGCACCGACGGTTTCCGATGCGATTGCGCCCGATTCTTCCGAAGACGTCGACGAGGCTGCGCCTGGAAGCGAGGCTTCGCAAGACGATGCGGGCATGCCTCTTGAGGGCGACGGGTCGGGGGAGCCGGACGCAGCGGAACCGACGACTGACCCGGCCGATGAAGAGTCGGCCGATCAGCGGGCTTCCCTTGGGGAGGGCGATCTTGCCGATGCAGCCGTCGTGGAGGTTGAGCTGGGGGACTTCGTCGTGCGCGCAATGAAGTGGTATCCGACCGAACCGCTTGAAGAGGCGAACGCGCGTCTGGAGAAGACGCTCAAGTTCGTGGCGGACGACGAAGGATCGCCGGAAGGGTCGGGCACTCTGGTGATCGACGCGACGCTCTACTACGGTGAAGCAGGCGAGCGTCAGAGCTCGCCGACCTATGAAGTGAGCATGAAGGACGGCGTGCCCGAAACCAGGGATTCGATCGAAGTGCATGGGATTCGAAATCCCGGTCCTTGGGATGAGACGAGCGTCGAGCTGTCCGATGTGAAAATCAACACGGAGTCGCGTGGCGACGGCGAGAAGGACCGTTCCGTTCCCGCTTTCGCCGTAGCTGCCGATTCAGGCGCGCTCTCCCTTTCGTTGAGCGGCGAGAACTCGTTGACGAGCACGTTTCAGTGTGCGGGCATTCAAAAGGACAGCAGCCTGTCGGCTAAGCTTTTCATCTGGACGAGGGACGGGGCGGTCGTGCGCGCGACGGGCGGCTTTTGGGCTGCTGGCATCGGCGGCGGGTCCTCGCCGGAATCGGTTGTGGGAGGCATGGAATTCGACGGTTTCGGCACCGTCGAAGTTCGTAACAGGGCGGGCGCGATGGGTGCTGCCATTGGATCGGGGTGCGCTACGGGCGGCGATTCGAGCGCGTCCGATATCGTGATCAAGGGCGGAACGGTGAAGGCGTTCGGAGGCTCCGGCGCGGGCATCGGGGCGGGCTCCGCCGCCGGGGACAGCACCGCTTCCGATATATGCATCGTGGGCGGCACGGTGGTTGCGGAAGGCCATTCGGGTGCCGGTATCGGTGCCGGTTACGCTGGCGAGGGCGATAGCGTAGCCGCGCGTATCGAGGTGTCGGGCGGGTCGGTGACCGCTTCGGGCGGATTTGCTTCGGCAGGCATAGGGTCGGGATGGGCGAAAGGGCTTTCGTCGGCTACGAACGTCTCGGTCTCGGGCGGTACCGTGAAGGCGAGCGGCGAAGTCGGCGCTCCCGGCATCGGGTCCGGTTATTCCCATACGGGCAACAGCGTTGCTGCGGGCTTGCGCTTTTCGGGGGACGCCGTCGTGGAGGCGCAGGGCGGGAACTCCTATCGCGAACAGGTGGCGGGCGATCAGGATTCCGTGATCGGCGCGGGCGCGGGCATCGGCAGCGGTTGGGCCGAGAAGGGCGACAGCATCTGCAACGGCGTGCACGTGGAGGGCGGTCGAGTGACGGCGCTTGCTGGCACGGACAGCGAATCCATAGGCGGCGCTCCCGGCATCGGCAGCGGCCCTGCGCCTCAGGGAACGAGCATCGTGAACCGGAATCCGAGCAACGGGGACGTGTTGGTCGTTTCCGGCGGGTCGGTGAAGGCGATGGGCGGCACGACCGCGCTCGCGGGCAAGGGCCCGCAAGCGCTTCCGGCTATCGGGGCCGGTTCCGCTGGCACCCGCGAGGTTCGCAACGCTTCCATCGCTCCGGCCGAGGGACTGTGCGCGAATGCGCGGAAGGGCGCGACCGAGCAGACAGCGCAGCAGTTCCTGACCGTGAGCACCGAGCCGTTCGTCATCGACGATAAGACGCTTTCCGATGCGTATCTTGGCGTGAACGTCGTTCCGGAGCCGAAGCTTACCGTGCAGGGCGGTGCGTACGGCACCGATACGGACGGCACGATCGTGTTGACCGCATCCGCAGAGTACGTCGTTACGTCGAGCGACGGGGCGTCTCGCAACGGCATCCGCGTTGCGGCGGGCGTTTCGCCGACCATCCTGTTCAAGAGCGTGACCATCGACGTGTCCGACCAGGCCGGTCGTGCGGCCTTCCTGGTTCCTGCCGACGCGGGCACGGTCAAGCTCATGCTGGAGGGCGAGAATTCGCTGAAGAGCGGATCGGGCTGCGCGGGCGTTCAGAAGGAGAGCGTTTTCGCCGGGCGCGCTGCCGATGTCGAGCACGCTGCGCTTTCGCAGTCTCAGCTGATCGTCGGGAGCGCTGCGGGCCAAGGACGAACGGAAGGCACGCTTGTTGCCGTGGGCGGCAGGGGCGGTGCCGGTATCGGATCGGGGGAGGCCGAAAGCGGAAACAGCGTTACCTCGAACATTCTGATCGAGGGCGCCACGATCACGGCGACGGGCGGCGGCGGTGCTCCCGGCATCGGCTCCGGCAGGGCGCTCGCGGGCATGAGCGCGGCCGTTTTGGTGAAGATTTCCGGCGGCACGGTAGTGGCGGAGGGGGTTGGCAAGAACGCCGCCCATGCAGCTGGCATCGGGTCGGGTCATGCCCGCAATACGGTGGCCAAGGGCATCGAAATCTCGGGCGGAACCGTGACGGCTACCGGAGGGCGCAACGGCACGGCTGCGGGCATCGGCAGCGGTCATGGTTCCGAAACCAGCCTTGCGGACGGCATCGTGGTGTCCGGCGGCGAGGTCAATGCGTTTGCGAGCAACGGCGCTGCGGGCATCGGCAGCGGGTCGAGCGGAAACGGGGAAACCTGCGCAACGAACATCGCCGTTTCCGGCGGCAAGGTTTTGGCGACGGGCCGCGATTCCGCGTACAACGTGGTGGGCATCGGCAGCGGCATAGGGGCCACGTGCTCCGAAGCGACGAACATCGTCATTTCCGGCGGCACGGTGGAAGCCGTCGGCATGGGCGGAGGTTCGGGAATCGGCAGCGGCTACGTGGGACAGGGCGGTGTCACGCGTTCGGGCGGTTTGAAGGTCACGGGCGGCGTCGTCAAGGCTCAGGGGGCGCAAGGCGGTTTGGCAAGCGAAGAGTGCTCTTATACGGTTCCTGCGTTCGGGCCGTCCGCGGTGGCCGACACGGGCGACAACCCGGCTCGCGCGGAGTTCTCGACGGTGCAGGTCGATGCGCGCGATCGAGCCTGGTACACGAGCATCTGGGTGGGTTCGAGCGAAGCCGACATGGAGGTGTTCGGCCTGGACAAGCAAGCGTACCCGTTCGAGTTCGATGCTTCGGAGTGCATGTTCGCGAAGATTGCGGTGACGCCGGGCGTTGCCGAGCGCTTGTCTATTACGACGCTCGACGGGCAGCCGGTCGATGCGAGCGAGTTCAGCTACGATCTGGAGTCGTGGCCGCACACGCTCGAAATCAAGGGCTCGGGACAGTACCGCGTTTCCATGGCGCCGGGGATCGACGTGAGCCCCCACGCGATCCGCATCGGATCGGGCGCATCTCCTGTTCTCCTGCTTGACAACGTGGCTATCGAATCATCCTCGAGCGAGCGGGAGTTCGCGGCTTTGAAATGCGATCGGAAGGCGGGCGACGTCACGCTGCTGCTCAAAGGTCGAAACTACCTTGCCGGAAAAGACGGCTTTGTTACCCACGGCGTGCTTGCGCCGAACAAGGGATCGCTTACCATCAAAGGCTACGAGCAAGGTGCCTCGCTTGAGGCGGTCGGTTGCAAGGGAGGCGCTGGCGTCGGCATATCCTCGAAGCATGCGGAGGGCGGCGATTATCCGATCGTCATCGAAGGCGTCGACGTGACGGCAAAAGGCGGGGAGTTCGGTGCAGGCATTGGCGGTTCGGTCGCCCTGGCTGATCATAGCTTGGTTTCGGATATCGTTATCCGCGACAGCAAGGTTGTGGCGGTGGGAGGCAATGCTGCTCCCGGCATTGGCAGCGCTTACTCGAATCTCGCAAGCATTGCATCGAACATCGTCATCGAGCGCAGTACCGTAACGGCTATGGGCGGAGCCGGCTCTCCCGGCATCGGCAGCGGTTATTCCCATACGGGCGATTCCGTCGTGTCGGGCGTTTCCATCACGGATTCGACGGTGACGGCGACAGGGGGCTCGTCAACGGAAGGCGGATGGGGCACCGCTGAAGACGCCGTTATCGGCGCTGGCGCGGGCATCGGGTCGGGTTGGTCGGAAATGGGCGCGTCCGTAGCTCGCGATATCGTGATATCGGGCAGTACCGTTGAAGCTCGCGGCGGCAAAGACGGAGAAGGCCTGGGCGCGGGGCCGGGCATCGGCAGCGGCGTAGCGTTTTCCGGTGCCAGCCTTGTCTCGGGCGTGCGAATCGAAAGCGGCACGGTGGTCGCTTCGGGAGGAACGACCGCGCGCGTGGGGGCCGGGCCTCTGACGCTTCCCGGTATCGGTGCCGGAACGGGTGCGACCCGTTCGGCCGAGCGTCTTTCCGTAGATCCGAACGAAGGACTGTGGGCAAACGCTTGGAAAGGCTCAAGCGCCGACGATGCAAGGCTGTTCATCGAGAACAGGACCGAGGGTTTCGACTTGGAGGGCGTGGAGGACGCGTACGTGAAGGTTGCTTTGAGCGCGGTGGAAACGATGGGCGGCGGGAGCGCTTCCGGATCCAAGCCTTTGCCGGAGCGCCTTGCGCCGACGGGCGATGCAAACGCGCTTCCGGTGACGTTTGCCGTGCTGGCGCTGTCGGGCATCGCATTGTGCGCATGCTTTGCCGTTCGCAGGCGTTCGCGCAGATAGATCGATGGTTGCGCAGGCCGGGACGAGACTTTGGCCTCCAGTGTCCCATCCCGGCCGCGTTTCCCTGCCTTGCTTGCTTTCCGAACGGCGTATGCGGCTACAGGTTCATGCTGTAGGTTGCAAGGGTGTCCCAGGAGTCGTTGTCCATGACCTTGATGGTTCCTTCGACGTTGACCAGGGTCTCGATGCCGCCGCCAAGTTTCTCGTCATCGAAGTACATGAAGGCTTCGACGTATTTGCCCGGTTGCACGGCTTCGCCCAAGCTTGGGTCGATCATCTTGTTGTTGACGGAGAACGTGCCCCAGTCGGCTGACACGTAGATGGCCTTGTCCGTTTTGTTGGTGATTTTCAGGTTGAATCCGGGATCCTTCGCCCAATCGACGTCTTTCCCGGTGACGACGATGGTGCAGATTGCGTCATCGGCGATGGTTTCGTTAAGCGCGACGGACTCGGTGGCGCCCTTGTCGGCATCGCTGCCGTCGGCGGTGGGCTTGCTGGGGGCTTCGGCCGCTGCTTCGCCCTTCTCGAACGTCATCGTGGCGCCTGCCGACGACATGGTCAGCTTGCCGTTCGCAAGCGTCATGTCGCCCGTTTCCCCTTGCAGCGTAAGGGATGCCTTGTCGGCGCCCTTGGCCTGCCAGGTTCCTTCCACGCTTTCTCCGAAGATGGAAAGCGCAGCCTTCTCGTTTTCGCTCAGCGTGAGCGTCACACTCATGCCCATGCTTTCCATGAGGGCTAGGTCTTGCTCGCTTATCGCTTCTCCGTCGCCTGAGCTGGAAACCAGCTTCCACGTGCCGACGAAGTTCTTTCCTGCGTCGTGGCCGCCGCCTCCGCCGCCGCAGCCCGCCAGGGCTAGGCAAAGCGCGAAGGCGCATGCGAGGGCAAGCAGTGTCGTTCTTTTCATGATGGTCCATCCCTTCCTGTCGGTTTCTTTCGCGCATCCTGCCGTTATGCGCGGGCGGAGCCGCAGCTTTGGCAGAAATTGCCCGTGTTGGGTGATCCGCACGCGCATGTCCACGCGGCGTTTTCCGGACGCTTCGATCCGCAGTTCTGGCAGAAGTTGCCCATGTTGCTCGCGCCGCAGGAGCACGACCAGCCCGGCTTCGCCGCTTGGGGCGCCGCGGCGGCGTCGACCGTCGGGATGCGGGGCGCTTCCTGGCCCGCAACGTCGCGCGGGGAAGATGCCGCGGCGGGCTGCTGGGCTATCTGGAACAGGTTTCCCGCGTTCATCCCTCCCGCGGCGCCGGCCATGCCCATGCCCATGAAGCCCATCAGGGCTCCGTTTTCGTTCGACGCTGCAGCGCGCATAGCATCGCTTTGAGCTGCGACTATATTGGCTGCCGCCATAGCGGGGTCGCGCATGACCGCTGCTTTTTGCAGCTCTTTGATCATGGCTTCGTCTTCGGGGGAGGCTGCTATCGAGTTGACGCCGAACGATGCCACGCTGATGCCGCGCAGTTCGGACCAATCCTGCGAAAGCTCTTCGTTGAGGATGTCGGCAAGTTCTGCGGCGTGGCCGGGTATTGCGCTGTAGCGAACGCCCATGCTGGAAATGCGCGCGAAAGCCGGCTGCAAAGCGGTTAAAAGCTCGCTTTTCAGTTGGGAGTCTATACGGTCGCGCGTGTAGGGATCTTCCACGTTGCCGCATACGTTTTTGTAGAACAGCAGCGGATCGGTTAGCCGGTAGGAGTATTCGCCGTTGCATCGCAGCGCTATGTCCACGTCAAGGCCGATATTGTTATCTACCACGCGAAACGGGACGGGTGAAGCGGTCCCGTACTTGTTTCCGACGATTTCTTTGGTGTTGAAGTAGTACACGCGTTGGTCTTTCGGCGCGTCTGCGCCAAAGGCGAAGCGCTTCCCGACGGCGGCGAAGGAGCGCTTGATGCTCTCGCCAAGGTCGCCGTGGAATATGCTCGGCTCGGAAGACGTTTCGTAAAGGAACTCGCCCGGCTCGGCGCACACCTCCACCACGGCGCCTGATTCGACGATCATCATGCACTGGCCTTCGTTCACGGCGATGATGGATCCGTCGGAGACGATGTTCTCGCTTCCCGAGGTGTTCGAGCTGCGGCTTGAGGTTCGCCTGCGCCCCTTCGCTGCAAGCGTTCCCGCATCGAGCGCATCGCAGTAGAAGAAATCGCGCCATTGATCGGCCAGCACGCCTCCGAGCGCGCCTGCGCCTGCTTTCAGAAGTCCCATGCGCTTGTCCTTTCCTTCGGCCTTGGCAAGATCGTCGCGTCTTGCCGTGCGGCGATCGGTCCGTGGTCTACGCGTTCATCGCCCCGCCGCAGTACTCGCAGCGTCCGCTTGCGTCGGGGACGGTGGTGGCGCCGCAGCAGGGGCAGGTTCGCGCCATCTTCGGCGCCTTGGCGGCAGCGGCGCTTTCGCGGGCGTCCTCGCGAACCTGGGCAAGCGCTTTGCGAATTTCCGTTGCCTGCCGCTCGGCCTCGTTGAACTCGACCGATCCCTGTCGCTCTATGCGGTAGTCGTTCACCTTGAACGTGATCTCGTCGAAGTACGGCGTGTTGACGTGCAGCGTGAGGTACATGTCGTACGCTATGTCGTAGCGCGGCGGGTCGTAGCTTTCGCGCTCGCCGCCCTCGGTGCGCCGGTAGATCTCGGTACGTGTTTCCCTGATTTCGGTATCGCAGCCAGTGACCTGGGAGAACTCAAGTACGTCGGGGTTGGCGTCGCGCCAACGACTCGAGGACGTTACCAGGAACCGCTGAGCGTCCTCGTCGAGCAGAACCTTCGTCGATCCGCCGAGCGTGCGCGTGACGTTGAACGCCGCCACGCTTTCCTTGTTGGCTTCGCGGCTTGCAAGCTGTTCGCGCACTTGCTCGACCGTGCTGAAGCGCCGTTCGCTGAAAAACGGCGACAGGTTTCCGGCGCACTCCTTGCAAAGGTTGCCGTCTTCGAGCTTGCGGTTGCCTAGAAGGCTTATGTCGCTATTGCAGATGCTGCAGGATTTCTTCTCGAATATCTTGCCGAACAGACCCATGGAGCGCTCCTTTCGCGTTCGCGCCCGCCCAAGCGGCGCACGTGCTGGCTCATGGGATCATGATGGCTTGTAGGAGTTGGCGAAAGAACTGCCCTATGGCTCAGAATCGCAAGGAAAACGAGCCGTGCGGCTCGAATTTCGCTCGATCGACGCCCGGCGATGCCGGCGCGGCGCCGGGCGCGTTCGCGCGCGTTCGGCGGCCTGCCGTTTCTATCGAATCAATTAGAATCGGTGCGATCGTCGGCGCGTATGGTGGGAACCACGGCGCCGCTTGCCACGGCGTGTATGGCGAGCCGCAGGATGTTGTCGTATCCCGTTTTCGCAAGAATTTCGGATATGTGGCGCTTGGGGGTCCCTTCGCTCAGGTAGAGCGCCGAGGCGATTTCCTTGCGCGTTTTCGTTTTGCATACCAAGCGAAGGATTTCCATTTCGATATCGGTAAGGGCGCTTGCTCCGGAGAACATGCCGGGCGCGTGGCGGGGGAAGGTCGAGTAGCCGTCCATGGTCGACCGTATGATTCCCATGAGGTCGTCGGTCCCGATGTTCTTGTAGACGAACCCGTCCGCTTCGGCTTCCTTGGACTGATCGATGAAGGTGACTTCGGGCATGCCCGTCATGACGATCACCTTGATTTCGGGGCGCTCCTGCTTGATCTTGCGCGTTGCCGCGATCCCGCTGGAATCGTTTTCCGTGCACACGTCCATGAGGACAAGGTCGGCTTTCAAGCGAATGGCCGCATCGGGAGCGAGCGCCGCGTCGGCAAGCTTGCCCACCACGTTCATGTCGGCCTGCGAATCGATGGCGTGCGCCAGCGATTCCCGCAGTATCGTTTGGTCTTCGACGATTACGATTCGCATCGGAGTCCACCTTTCTTTCTCGGTACGCTCACGCGCAGCGTGAACGGCGGCCCAACATGAAAGCGGAACGTGCCGCCAAGCGCCTGCGCCGCGCGGCGCATCCCCGACAGCCCCGTTCCTTCGCGCACCGGCTTCTCCAGGGAAACGCCGTCGCTTTCCACGACCAGCTCGACGTGCTCACGGGTTTCGCGCACGGTCGCCGAAACCGTTGACGCCTGGGCGTGCCTTGCCGCGTTGGTGGTCGCCTCGCGTACGACGCTTACGAACAGGCGCGCCGCCTCAGGGTCTTCGGGAAGCTTGCCTTCCACGTGAAGGTCGATGCCCACAAGCGAGAACGCGTCGGCCACGGCGGCAAGATCGGCTGCGGGGTTGGACGCGACGCGCGACGAAAGGCTGTCCAGGATCGTGCTGAGGAGTTCTCGGACGTCCTCGAGCGCGTCGGGCGAAACATGCCCGTCTTCAAGGTAGCGGTGCAGGATGGACAGGCGTTGGCCCACGATGTCGTGCACGTGCGACTTCATGCGCAAAAGCGTTTCGTTCTCCACCGTTTCCTGCAGGTTGTCCAAAGAGCGCTCCAACTCGGCCCCGGCTTTCTCGAGCAGGCGGTTGCTTCGCTCGATGTTGAGGTTCAGATGCTCGTCCTCCGTGACGTCAAGCGCTACGATCAGCTGATAGGGGCGCGTGCGAAGCGTCACCTCGTTCAGAGCGAACAGCCTGATCTCGTTTTCGGAAAGGGCTATGCGCACCCCTTCGGGCAAAAGGGCGTTCGGCGCATCGCCTGCAGAGGCCCGCGCGCGCAGCGTTTTCCATAGGTCGCGGGTATCGGCAAGGTCGGCCGGAAGGCCCAGGCTTCGAAGCGATGCGCGCATCGAGTCGTTCATGAACGCTATAGCGCCTGTTTCATCAGCGTAGAGCACGCCTTCAGGCAGGATGTCCAGCGCTTCCACCATTGCGAAACGCGATACCGACGTGCGCGCTTGGCGGGTGTCGAGCACGAGCGCGCTTGAAATCCGGTAGAGGAAGAACGCCGCGTCGAGCACAAGGGCGATCCACCAAAGGTCTCCAAGGAAGCGAAGCGCAAACGGCGTGCAGGCCAGCAAGACGGCAAGCTCGAGGGCCATGCGCGGTCGGCGCAGCGAAGCGCCCAGCGCAAAGGCTGCGACGTTTCCCCAAAGAAGCGGTTCCAGGGGCAATCGGGCAACCGCCATTCCAATGAACCAGGTTCCGTCGGTTGCCCATGGCTCGAAGGCCATGCACGTCGAAAGGCACAGATGGACGACCAGCGCCGCTTCGTAGGCAAGCGCGCGCACTGGCGTTGCGGCTTCGCGACGCGCGGCGAACAGGCACGCGTGCGCTGCCTGCCCCACGGTCAGCAGAAAGAACAGCGCCATCAGAAAGATGGCGACCGCGTGGTCCAGGGAAGATGCGGGGCCCATCAAGCCTCCTTCCTGGATGCGAGAACCGTGAGACGCATCTGGTCGTCCGAAACGTCCAGGCGAAACGCCGCGTCGCGCACGTCGAGGGCGGCTTGCAGCGCGTCCACGTGCGCTTGGAACGCCTTGCTTCGCTCCGAGCTTTGCAAGACCGCGCTCAATTCGACGTGCCGTGCGCCGTGATCATGCAGGTAGACGGCTAGCAGGGGATCCTCGCATGAAAGCGCTATCAGGCCAAGGCCGTGCAGGCAGTCGTGCAGAACGTCCATGGCGGCGGCGGAAAGGGTTGCCTCGGTGTCGACGGTAACGATGCAGTCGACGCCGATCGCCCTCAGATCGGCTGAGGTTTCGCTCGCCGCAAGCTGGAACCTTCGCATGTTGAAATGATCGGCGCTCTTTTCAGCGAAGAGCAAGCTCGCTTTGCGCTTGCAGTAGGCTACGAGGAGCTTCACCCTTGTCAGCTTGGCGTGTCGTGCGTGAGCGCTGGGCGGGTCGCTTCCTTCGGGAAGGTCCGACAGAAGGAGCTTGATCTCGTCGGTTGTCGCGATCAGCGATTGCTCTACCTGGGCGAAGAGTTCTTGCTCTGCTTTCTGTCGGTAGAGGCGGCTTTGGATGGCGCGGCTTCGCTCGAGCATGAGGTTTCGACGGCGAAGGACGTTTTGCTGATGCTCGAGGCGCCTGCGCCGTTCGACGGTGGCGGTGACGTCCTTCGAAAAGCTCACGGTGCCGCCCGTGATTCGATAGCTTTCCGATACGGTGAACGTTGGGCGCTCGTCTTCGGCGGACGAGCGGGCGTCGCGCGCGACGGGCGGCGGAAGGTCCGCGCGGTCGGTCTTGAATTCCTCTCGGCACCCGAGCGAGCGTATTCTCAGGTCGAAGGGGAGCTTGCGAAACGCTTCGCCGTACCAGACGTACGAGGGAAGCAGGCCGAAATCAAGGCAGAGCTCCAATCCCACCAAGACGATGATGGAAAAGCTGAACGCCAGGTTGGTCGTTTGCATCCCGGCGGCGCGCAGGGCGTACAGCAGCGCGTAGCAGAAGCCGGAACAGGCGATGACCAGGACGGGTGAGAAAGCGCTGCGAAGCTGGTTGCGCGCCGCAACGAACAGCACCCCGAAGTACATCGTGAAAAGCGAGACGATCCACGCGAATACCGCCCAATACCCTGCGACGTAGGAGTACGCGCCGTTCCATGAGCCGCTGCCGGGTTCGACGTCGAATGCGAAAACCAGGTGGTGCAGGTTGTTGGTAAGGACCAACCCGAGCAGCAGGCAGTCCACAACGATGACTGCGCGCTTGATTGCGCGCGCAGTTGGCGCGCGGTCGATTGCGGCCATGCGCAAAGCGCTGAAAAGGCACAAGGTTGGGACGAATATCATGGGGACGTAGTACAGGTACCAGTACGCGATGGTCAGGGACTCGTTTGCGGTCCTGTATTTCACGAGCACTTCTCCCAGCCAGCATATAAGTAGAATCGCGATGATCACGAGGTAGCGTTTTGTGGCGGCATCCGAGCACCGCAGGCAAACCGAGAACGTCCAGACAACCAGCAGGGGAGCAAGAAGGATCATCGCGCCTGCTGCGTCGGCCGGTCCAAGGTTTGCTCTCGGCTGCGAGGGCTCGGGCGCGGGCGCGTTCGAGAAGAGCTGCAGCGAAACGACCGCGGCCGCGAGAACGACCGCGCCGATGAGGGCGCACGCACGCACGCGCCTGTCGAAGCGGCTGCTTTCCGTTGCTTGTTTCCCCGTGGATGCGATGGTCCCCTCACCTCCCCGTATCCTGATAGCAGAATAATGGCTGATGCCCTTGCGGGTTACAAGGCTTTCGGGTGCATTGTTGGAGTGTTGTCGACTTGAGGGCTCGAAGCGTTTGGCTTTCGACTCCCGCTTTTCTTCGGGAGCGTTGCGTGGCGCACCGGGGACGTGGTTCGCAAGGGCGACTGCGCCTGCAGGGACTCTTTCTCTTTCGCGTTCACTTTGCGACGACGGTCGGCTGCCCGTTCCACCCAGGCGTCGCGCGCCTTCTCGCTTTTGAATTCGTGCAGTACCGGCGACGTTTTCACGAACTTTTGCCCCATGCCCATTTCGTGACTGTCTTGGACCGCGTAATATGCCTTGGCCTTCATGACGCTGCTCCGATGCTCGTTGGAGAAGATGGGGCAGGGTGGAAGCGCCCTGCGGCCCGCACCTTCTGGTCGCATTGCTTGTTTGAAAGTTAGTTTATACTAACTTTGAGGAGATGCAAGAGCGTCCCATGCGCGCGGGGACGCTATGCGGGCTGCTGCTCCAGGGGAATGGCGATGCGGGCGACGAACGCGCCGCCGACGGTTTCGTACAGGGACATGCCCCCGTGCTTTCCCACGATGGCGTCCACGCTTTTGATGCCGAAGCCGTGTCCTTGCTCGGACGTCGTCGGTCTGTCGTTTTCCATGGTCACGGCCTTGCAGCAGGGGTTTTCGACAAGGACCAGCAACGTGCGGTCGTCGGCGTTCGTAATTGCCAGGCGAACCTCGCGGTTTCGATCGTCGTGCACGTTCGCGCAAGCGGTCACGGCGTTTTCCAGCAGGTTCGACAGCAGGGCGCACCACTCTGTGTCGTTTAGCGGCACGTGCCGGGAAAGGCTCGCCGTTACCTGCATCGACACGCCGAAGTGATGTGCCTTTGCGGAAAACGAGGACAGTATCAGGTTCGTCGTCTCGTCGTTGCAGAACCGCTGCGGAGTGATGTCGTCAAGGTCGGCTTCGATTTCCGCCAGGTACTCCTTGAGCTTTTCGGCGTTGCCTTCAGCAACCAAGTTGCTGACAAGCGCAAGGTGGTGGCGCATGTCGTGTCGGTAGGCTGCCGTTTGCGCGGTTGTCTCGCGCAAACGGCTGAGCTCGAGCTTGGCCTGGTCGAGCTGCGCTGCGGCGGCTTGCTGTTCCTGAAGCAGCACCTGCTTTTCGCGCGTGTTTTTGAATACGCGAAAGACCAGGTAGTACGACAGCACCGTAAGCACAAGGGGTACCAGGCGCGCGTTCAGCCCGGCAGGCAGGTCCGTGATGGAGAAGCTGCCCCGCGTTGAGAACGCGTACAGTTCGTACGTCAACGGAATCAGGGAGAAGCGAGCGAAATCGCTGGGTTCTCCGTGCTTGAGCGCGTAGGCGAGCAGGTTGCGGAATCCCTTTGCGGCCACAAGAAGCATCAGCGAGCATGTTGCGGCAAAGATGGCCAACTCGGTCCAGGGCCCGGTTTCCCCGAATAAGCGCGCGACCGAATCCACGATAACGGGGACGGCGCAGGATACGAATGCGGTGAGGAATGCGAACACCACTTTCCAGCCGCGATACGGGGAGACGATCGAGAACGCGATAAGAATCGGGACGTGCATGATCAGGGCGTAGGCGCGCGCGTAGGCGGTGCGCCCGAACAGCAGGAACACGGCGACGTTGACGATGATCGTG